>JALYYZ010000419.1 GCA_030945985.1 Chloroflexota bacterium | reverse complement strand
TTACGAGGGCTTCGGCCTTCCCGTGCTGGAAGCGATGTCTTGCGGCACTCCCGTGCTCGCTTCTACTGCCTCGTCGGTGCCGGAGGTTGTCGGAGAGGCGGGCTTGCTGCTTGACCCCCGCGATGCCGCCGCGTGGGCAGGGGCAGTACGGCGCATCACCGTGGATGAGGCTCTCAGGGACGAGCTTCGACGTAAAGGATTGGAGCGGGCTTCGCTCTTTACGTGGGAGCGCTGCGCTCACCAAACCTTGCAGCTACTTACTGAAACTTTGTAGGCTCCACTGTTATGGCCTGTGAGTAAACACGCGCCATGCTCACGGGATCGTAGCCAATCTGCTTTATAAGGGCACTATATTTCTCGACGTATGCAGGCATTTCGATGCTGATAGCGTCTCCCTCATGCAGAGCAGCCTTGCCTTCGATAACTACCACATCCGATCCGCCCTTTGTATCATCGAGGGCCAGGGTGACGTTGGGATTATTCTGTAAGTTGCGTATCTTCTGCTTGCCTGGCTCGCTGAATATAAGGAAAGAGGCGCCATCCCAAAGGAACCACACAGCCACGGAATGTGGTCGCCCGTCGGGGCGAACTGTGTTGAGCCAGATAATAGGTTCCTTTCGTAGTCGTTCGTCTTTGTGGGCCTGTTTGGGTTCGTTGAGGTCAAGGGTTGCCTTTTCCATTTTGCTTGTACTCCTTGTTGCTGACTTGCTTCGGCTAGTACCCTACCAGCTAAATAATGATAGTTTCCTTCTTGCTCAACCATGTGAGCAAGAAGGAAACTATCATACTTTGCTGGTGAGGTATTAGTGTAGCACTAAATAGCCTCATAGCTTTAGAAAGCTGGCAACCAACAATCAAACCCTCCGGGTTTGATTGTTGGTTGCCGAAAAGAAATTACTATTTCCAAAGATTTCGGCGAGCTTAGCTTGCTGCCACCAGGTCAACAGGTCGGCGAATGTAGCCTAGAGGCAGGACTGGGAGGGGGTTGCCTGCTTTGTCCAGCATAGAGAGGCATGCCCCGAGCACGTCAGTCTCCGCCAGGTAGCGCATGCAGGAGCCTTCAGGCAATGTGCGGCATGTGTCATCCTCATACTTGAAGTGCTTCCAGCAGCCGGCGCATGATGCCTCTTTCTCGAATGGAGCAACGAGCGAAACGCCCTCAGACCTGCTGTACGGCCCTGTGACATCGGGATTGGTTGGACCAAATAGGCCAACCCAGTGTACGTTGAGCGCGCTAGCCATGTGCAGCAGACCCGTATCTACGCCCACGACGAGATCGCAACGCGTAAGCAGCCCCGCTACATTATCCAGGCTTGTGTATACAGGTAGAGCAGAAGAACCGGCGGCGCGAAACGCTCTTTCAAGTGTGCTGTTAGGCCGCTCGCAGAAGAGCAAGGTTTGTACGCCCCGTGCCGCCAGATCCCTGTCGAGTTGCAGCCATCCGTCAAGGGTCCACCGCTTGATAGCCATGTTGGAAGAAGGTACCAGCGCCACCAGGCGCTTCTCATCCAGGTCGTTGCCTGTAAGGAAGCGTGATGCCCACACATGAGCCGCAGGACGCACTACCAGCCTGGGCGTACGCTGCTGGGACGTGATGCGCACGTCGAGCTGCCTCTCCAGCTCATTGGCCAGGTAGTCCAAAGAGTGGACCGCGCCGGGCATAGGCGGCACTTGGGGCGTCCAGAAGAGCCGGAAATCCATGCCCCGCTCCCAGGCGAAGAAGAAATTGATCACCAGGTCGAATGGGCCAAGCTCACGGTCGAACATAGGCCCGGCCATCCAGGCCAGGAGCTTCTGTGGCAGAAGCGGCCTCAGGGCAATAGCCATGCGCCCCGGTTCGTAGTTGAAGCCGCTCGGCTTGACTACCTGGATGGTAGGGTCGTTGATAAGCGCATTACCATGCTCCGAAGCAGCGACCGTTAGCTCCGCATCAGGGAAGCCGCGCTTTACCGCCGCCAATAATGGCTGCACATTTATAAAGTCACCTATGCCATCGGCAAAAGGTATAACAAGTATTGTATTCGCCCGCACCCATTATCTCCTGGTACCACGTTGCGCAGCCACAAACAGATAGATTCTACCATATAGCTAACGATGATAGCAATTTTTACCTCTACGAAGCTCCGACTCCAACTCTCCCGTCTAATTGAGACCGGCAATATACCTATTATCCCTCCTCCAGCGCATGAATCTGCTCGTCCAGCTCAACGAGGAGTTTATGCATCGGCTCCTCGGAGATGATGCCATCACGATAGCGCTGTTGTACCACATTTTTCTCTATCTGCAGTATGCGGCGTCTCGCTGATTTCTTCTGCTCACTCCGGAGGTCGTCTTTTCTCAGGTAGAGAGTGCCTAGCGCCCTGTCGACGCCTGCTATCTGCTCCTCGTAGCTACCCTGTAAGCTCCCGGCATCTTCGTGTGGCACCTGCCCGGCCTCACGAAGGCGGCCAAGCTCGTAGAGTGCGGCCTCCAACATAGCCCTCCTGGCGCTCATGGCTTCGTACTCTTCCTGCCAATGCGACGAGGTTATAACCTGCAACCTGCTCAGCAATGGCTGCATTGTAAGGCCCTGCACCACCAGCGTGAAGAGTATTACTCCGAAAGTCATCACTTGCAGCAAGTCGCGGTCGGGGAAATTCTGGCCCGTATCGAGTGTGAAAGGCAAGCTGAGCGCCATTGCAAGGGCGAGCGACCCACGCAGACCACCCCAGATAAGCACGGCTTGCCACTTGTATGGAAGAGGCCTATGTATGTAGCGGAGCACGTAGCCGGAGCCAAGCACCACCACCACTCGCACCAGCAATACCAGCATAATCGCCAGGAGAACGGCGGGCCAGAAAAGAGCCAGTTTGGCTATATTGAGCTGTAGACCTATCAGCAGGAAAACGAGCGAGTTTGCTAGAAAGCCGAAGAATTCCCATGTGTAGGTCACGGCCAGGCGAGTGCTTGGCGACATGGCCGTGGAGTGCCCGAAGTTACCGAGCGTGAGCGCCGCCACTACCACCGCGATTACGCCTGATACCCCAACAACCTCCGCAAGCAAATAGGTGCCGTAAGCTACCACCACAGTGACCGTAGTTTCCACCAGGTAATCATCTACTCGCTGCAATAGCAACGATACGCCGTAGCCTATCAGCGCGCCAAGTACGATCGCCCCAAGCACCACGAAAATGAATTGCCCACTCAGCGCCGGCAACTCTCCGAACCGGCTGGTGAGCACTATGCCTAGCACGATGCGGAAGATAACCAACGCAGTGCCGTCGTTGAACAGGCTCTCTCCCTCAAGGATGGTGAGTAGACGGCGCGGCGCGCCGAGTTGTCTGAAGGTAGCCACCACCGAGACGGGGTCGGTAGCCGACATGATAGCACCGAAGAGAAAAGCCGTTCCCCAGCTTACACCGACTGTGTAGTGTACGCCGGCTGCGAGACAGATGGCGGTGAGGATCACGCCCGGCAGCGCCAGGAAGGCAATTGGACGCAGATTTTCGCGTACCTGCGAGAAAGGTATATTGTAGGCGGCCTCAAAGAGGAGAGACGGCAGGAATATGAAGAGGATAAGGTCCGGTGTGAGGTTTATGCTTGCTTTGATGCCAAACAAAGCTATGGCGAGGCCAGCCATCACCAGGGCCACCGTATACGGAATCCGTATATACTTTGAGGCTACCGCTACCACCAGAACAGTGATCAAAAGGTAGACAAGCGAGCTAATGCCTGTGGTTGTCAGGCTCTGTTCCACTAAACTTCCATCATCTCTACTTCCTCTTCGCTGGCCTCTGGGTCGATCCTGCGCAGAGTCTTGATGTCCTCTATGCGGTCGGTGAAGAGGATGCCATTGAGGTGGTCTATCTCGTGCTGGAGGACGCGGGCAAAATAATCATCGGCTTTGATACGCACCTCTTTGCCTTCGGGCGTTTGAGCTTTTACCGTGACCGATTGGTGTCGCGGCACATCGCCTACCCAGCCGGGTATGCTCAGGCAACCCTCTATGTCACTCACCATCTCATCACTGACCTTGACGATCTCCGGGTTTACGAGGGCAACTTTGAAACCACGCTCGTTCTCGCGCTTGTCCGGTTCAAGCTCGGCCACCAATAGCCTGATAGAGCGCCCAACCTGTGGCGCGGCCAGGCCGACGCCTTTGCTGGCGTGCATAGTGTCGAACATGTCGGCCGCCAGCTTGCGCATGCCCGCATCAAAGACCTTTATTCGCTTCGCCTTCTCCCTGAGGATCGGGTTAGGCTCGTAGGTGATATCTAGAACAGCCACCTGCCCCTCCGAACTCTACATAATCGATATGCCTGATCTACATGCCTGCCGCCATGTGCCAATCCAAATATAACTCGCTCAGCAATATCTACTCTTATAATAACAAATAGGTCCAGCAGCCTACAGCAAGTTCATAGGATCGATGTCCAGGGACGAACCTGTGGCTGGTCGGAAACCGTGGAGAAGTGGGTCCAGCGCATGCCCGCGTAGCAGCACTTGCCACCGGTAGCGCCCCCGAACTTTATGGACAAAGCAAGGCGCGGGCCCCAGTACGTCCACCGGAGGCGCAGACTCGACGGATGCCATCTCTTCGGCTCTGTTCCGCAGGTGCCGAGCTACAGCCTGTGCTTCCGTTTCGGCTCGGTCGCTATAGGTTGATTGGACCACTAGCCTGGCGAGCTGGCCATAGGGAGGGTAACCATGCTCTGCCCTGAAGCGAATCTCGCCATCATAGAAACCTTTGTAGTCGTATTGTGCCGCCGCCTGGATTGCATAATGCTCGGGGTTGAAGCTTTGCACTACAACGCGGCTATGTGTCGTCTCGGCACGCCGTCCTGCTCGCCCTGCTACCTGCATCAGCAGTTGCACTGTACGCTCGGGAGCCCGGAAATCGGGCAGGAAAAGGCCGGTGTCGGCACTGATTACTCCTACCAGGGTGACGCGCGCTATATCGAGTCCTTTGGCGATCATCTGAGTGCCCACCAGGATATCGGCTTCGCCTTTAGTGAACATCTCCATCATGTCGGCATGGCCCCCTTGCCGTGAAGCGGTATCGCGGTCCCAGCGCAGCACCCTTGCTCGTGGAAAGAGCGCCTCCACTTCGTCTACAACCTTCTGTGTGCCTGTACCGTAACCTCTGATATGGCTGCTGCCGCACCTGGGACACTCCCTGGGTAGTAGAGAGTAGGCGTTGCACCTGTGGCAGAGCATGCCGTACACATCTGCGTGGTAGACGAGCGGCACATCGCAGCGCGGGCACTCCGGCACATAGCCGCATTCACGACAAAGGATAAAGCTGTTGCTGCCGCGCCGGTTCAGGTAGAGTATGACCTGCTCTTTGCGGGCCAATGTGCCCTCTATGGCACTTTGCAACGATCTGCTGAAGAGCGACTCGTTGCCCCCGCGCAACTCGGCGCGCATGTCTACTACCTGCACGGTAGGCATAGGTATATCAGAGGATAGCTCTGAGCCGCCACGTGTGCGTCGCCTTCCGACGCGATTTGGCAGGGATAGTAGCTTATAGTCGCCTTTCTGTGCATGATAGTATGTCGCGAGGTCGGGCGTCGCGCTGCCGAGAATCGTTACCGCGCCTGTAAGGGACGCCCTCTTCAAGGCCACGTCGCGCGCGTGATACATAGGAGCGCGGTCCTGCTTGTATGCCCACTCATGCTCCTCGTCTACCACGATCAGACCGAGCCGTGGCATCGGCGCGAATATTGCCGAGCGAGAGCCTACGACTATATCGGCGCGCCCCTCACGTATACGCCGCCATTCATCGAACTGCTGGCCGGCAGAGAGTTGGCTGTGTATCAACGCCACTCTGCCGGGGAAGCGCGCGGAGTAGCGGTGGACAGCCTGGGGTGTGAGCGATATTTCTGGTACAAGCACAATCGCCTGCTTGCCCGCGCGCAGCACTCCGCCGATGGCCCGCAGGTAAATCTCAGTTTTACCGCTACCTGTTACGCCGTGCAACAAGAACGTATTGTTTCGCTGGGATGGGGCGTCGCCTGGACCGTTGCTGCTGTCGACCGTCGCGCGCAAGGCAGCCGAGATCTCTCGCCACGCGGCAGCCTGGGCAGCAGTGAGTGGAGGTGGCTCTTCATTGAGCGTAGCAGCGGTTGGAGGTACGGGCTTGCGGTAGATAGGCCGTTGCGACAGCTCAACAAGCCCTTTGCGCTCCAGGGCGACCAATGTGCTTGAGTTAGCGCCGGTATGCAGGTAAATCTGGCTCAACGGCTGCCAACCCTCCTTCTCATGGTTGTCTGTGCTGATTCCTTCATCGTCCTGGCTGGGCGCTATCTTGCCTGCCTTTTCGGAGAGCCGTGCTCGCTTGAGTAGCCAGTCAAGTGCGGCCGCCTGCAAAGGGGCGCGCTGAGAAGAGTCCCTGATAGCATCGGACACCTCTTCCTGTGCGGCGAGCAGGCGTATTATACGCTCGAACTGTGGCTTCGCTCTCGCAGCGGGCAACTCCGTATGCCTGGTTACAAGCCCTTTGCGCTCCAGATCACCCAATGTAGCATCGAGTCCTGACCGGGATCCTGTGTAGTCGCGCCGCAGTTTGCCCACAGTGAGCGTACCCCTGGGCGCTTCGGCGAGCATGGAGACCACCTGCTTTTGTCTGCGCCCCAGCGCCTGCAGGAGCGGCCCGGCGGTGCCTGGTTGAGAAGAAGAGGGGAGCGCAGTCAGGCCAACCGTTGTCACTGCGCGGCGTGCAACCCCGGGGGGCAGCATCGGCGACATAGCCTGCCAGAGGGTACAGCGGTAGTAGCTTGCTATCCAGTGGGCAAGCTCTATCATAGCAGGCGGCAGTATAGGGCCGCTATCCGCCAGACGTATAATAGGCTGGGTCTCTTCAACAGGGGAGCTCTGTGTAAGCTCTACCACCACACCATGCGATGGCCTACCACGCAACTGAACGACCACAAGGTGGCCGGGTTCCACCTTGCCTAGCATGCTTTCTGGAACGTGATAATGAAGCAGTAGACCCTGCGAGGCTCCATTCTGGGCGCTTTGTTGCAGCAAAACCTTTTCCCAGGGAGGAAGGCTAGCCTGACGAGGTTGGTCAAGCGCGACTACGGCATATGTGTGAGGTCTATCCAAAGCAAAGGTCTCTGCATGCAGGTAAGAGGTGGGACGTACCAGATTATAGCGGGCCGGACACTCCCCACACAAGGTATGCACCTCATATGCACCTCGTATGCACGCTGCAGGCGTTCGTAAATTTGCTGCTTGAGGGCACTTTTCTATGCCTCTGGTGAGGCGCACGCAAATAGATGAAAATAGGGTTAGCCCCGGTCGCCAAACCCATATTGTGAAAGCAGATTACGGCGTGTTTTCAAGCTCTAGTAAACTGGAGTCGCGAAATGCAGTTAGTTACTAAGTCGCCTCAACAACACCACTGGGGTGGCTAACAAAGATCAGTTACTGGTCGCGTGAGCCAGTATGTAAGGTCCACTTACGTGGCCATGTGAACGATGGTCCCTGCCACATCTTCAGGAGAGGGCATGGCGGCTAAGTCAGCTTGCAACTGTTTAGCACGTTCCCTATAGCTGCCGCTACCCAACAGATGCTGTACAGCGGCTCGCACTTCCTTAACGTCTGCTGTGGCCGGATTTAGCATTACCGCCGCACCCAGGTCCGACAAACGCTGAGCATTCCAACCTTGGTCGGCTGCTATGGGTAAGACGAGTTGCGGTAGACCATATCGCAACGCTCCAAGAATTGTGCCGACTCCACCATGTGATATCACCAGATCACAGCGCGGGAGAACCTCAGCTAATGGTATATAGCTTTCAGCAGCCACCGTTGCTCGCATTGTACTGTTTGGTGGTATGGCTAGCACGTTTCCATGGCCGCCCGTCGTAATTACGATTGTGAGTGGCTCATCTTGTAGTGCTGAGATGACAGTCTGGAAGAGCGGGTGCCCTCCCGCCTGGCCGAATACTGTTCCCAAGGTTACGTAAACGGTCTTCCGCTCGGGCGTTATAGGCATACCGGCAATAACAATAGAGGAGCCCGTAGTTCGCTCGGGAAACTCAGGTAAGTCGGGTCGCAGGAGCTGAGTGACGCGCGCAACAGACTGTGGCACAACCGAGATGCTGGGTGGGGCAGGATGCAGGTAGAGATACCGAAAATACTCCTGGTAGAGGGGGTCAGCCGGCAGGGAGTGGGAGGACCGAAAGTCGGCATACTCAGGTCCTATAAAGAAATCGAGGAGTTCCGGTTCGAATGCCATTATATTGATGCCCACGGCTACATGTGGCAGGTCCAGGATCTCAGCGGAGGTAGGCCCACCAAACTCATTTGCTTCGTGGACGATTAGATCGGCTCCCCAGGCCGGGATAAGGGCGAGCAGGTCAGTAACCATCGGCCCGGCAAGCCCGTTGATGAAGATATCAGCAAAACCAGGGCGACCCGGCTTTGGGGGCGGCATTGTCGTCTGAAACTCCGCGACAAGAGTGTTGACCCCTGTAGCTAGAGATGTGAACCCAGCAGCTTCAACAACCGGACCGAAACGCGCTGAGGTGGCTACAGCCACGGTATGACCCTGGCGCTGGAAGGCCGCTGCAAGAGGTATCAGTGGGTTGAAATGGCCGTAGGCCGGGGCTGTGGTGAAGAGAATTCTCATGGGTCAAGTTACCTTTCAATGCGATACGAAATCATGCGCGATATAAGCCCGACGCAGACAAACAGACCCGCAGTGCCTGATAGCTATGGCCCCTGAAAGTTCGAACGGATTATATCATGTTATGCCCCGTGCATCAACGCTGGGGCAAGATTGGATCTTCCGTAGAGTTGATACCGCCTTCCTAATTTTATCAAACTTTGCAAACAGGATTTTATACCCTACCATGAAAGTATAATCAGTTGCATTGTTGCTCATATGGTGAGCAACAATGCAACAAAACAATCTTAACTTGGTCGGTAAGACATTAATCTCGACGGACGACCGTCTCGACTGTGCAAACATGACATGTCTGGTCCTATGGGTGTTAGAATTAGTTATTATGTGGAAAAGTACTGCTGTCAGGTCCAATTTTGGGCATCCCATTTGCTTCTATTTGCTTGTTAGACGTTATATCAGCCGGTTAGAGGAGGTGTAAGCGTGAAAAAGTTACTTGGTAACAGTTGCTCCAGGGGCTGCCTGGTGTATGTTATAGCTCTCTTGTTGATCATTGTCCTTACCTCGGTAGGCCTTGGTGGGCTCAAAGGTCGCTTCTTGCCTAATACACAGGCGAGCAATTCGCCCATAACCGTCATGACCACAAGCAAAGGAACGGCTCCTAGTAGTGGGGGCCATGCCTCCGGGCAAGTAGTCACCGACGGTGGCACTACAGCCACTGTAGTTCCTGTTATGCCCCCCCTTCCGCCTGCGCCAACTGCGGCGGCCGCGCAAAGCTCTAGCGACACCTCACAGAGCAGGACGCCCTCTCAGGCGCAGGCACAGACATCCCCTCAGACGCAGGCACCTCCTCAGGCACAGGCGCAGGGTGGGCTAATCACCGGTGATGCTTCTGCTCCCTTTTACATCGTGCAGGGAGGCGATACACTCTGGGGCATCTCACAGCAGTTTAGCACCAGCGTCGATGCGTTGAAGGGAGCCAACACATCACTGAGCGATATAATCCGCCCAGGGCAGCTTATCTACCTGGCTCCTACGAACTCCTCTACAGGTAGCGCCGGCCAGTCGCCCGATGCCTCTGCGAGTGGGCAATCATCAAGCGGCTCGGGTGACAATATACCCTCCATGCCGCACACAGGCATAAATAGCCAACCGTAGGATGGGGTTTTGAAGGCTGCTCTTCTTGCTACACAATCTGCCTGTCATCTATGCAAGGGCATCGTGCTCGTCCTTGTGCTGGGTATTGCGCTTAGTGGGTGCCAGCAAGCTACCGTAGGCACAGGTGAGCAGGTAAAGCTCGTGATTACACCCGTCGCCACTCCCACTTCCATACCGGCAGCCCTGCCTACGTCGGCTCCTGTGACTTACGTGGTGAAGTCGGGTGACACCCTGTCGGGAATAGCCGACCTGTTCGGCGTAACGGTGGACGACATTATCAGGGTGAACAACATAGCCGACCCTAACTCCCTACAATTGGGGCAAGTGCTTACCATACCTGGTCGCCAGGCCGGTCCGACACCTACTCAAACGGTTGGCGCAGCGCCTGTGTTGAGCGGTACGCAGACGTTAGCTCCAGGCAAAACAGCAGGACCTGCCGCTTCGCCTACATTCCTCCCGCCCGATGTCACTCCTCCTTTAGGCCCTACAGTGCCGGAGCCAGCGGCAGGATCGCCGGTTGTCCCAAGTCCTATAATTTCTCCTACCAAAAGTCCTTGACATGGCTATATGGCTCTGGTATACTCAGATCACAAGGCCCTGCGGTAAACAAAATCCCCCAGCAGGAATGCCTACTAAAAATAAGGAGGTGATGCTTATGAGTACAAGTGAACACATGAGCATCACCGGCGAGGCAAACGCCTAGGCGTTTTCGCCGGTGATGCTCGAAAACGGATATAACCCCCTGGCCCTAGGACCAGGGGGTTTTCTTTTGCTATCTTCGGCTTTGCCGGCTTGACACTCTACACTGCCTATGCTATTGTCTCTGCGTAACAACATAGAGTTGCTATAGTGGTCGTGCTCTTTAGCATTTGTCGCTTTCAGGCATAGGCCTGATCGGCGATGTCGTGCTGTGAGCGCAATTAGCTATACTTGCTCCTATCGTTGAAAATTTGTGCTTTACATTTGTGGCCTACCGATAGTGCAGCTTACGAGAATGGCTTGCTCATAGGCATGAATCTCTGCCTACCAGCAACAAGGAGGATCAACTCATGTCATGGCACATTGTAAAAGGCGCAATGTATATGCTTAATAACCCTGGTTCCATTGACCATGTAATGTCGAGGCCGAAGGGTACTGATGCGAGTGTAGCAGCCGCGCCTATGGGCACTAACACAAACATAGCAATAGTTATTGACGTTGCGCTGGGCAGCATAGCCACCGAGCAGAGTGATTTTACAGAACACGTTTCAGTCAGTGGCATCAAATTAGCCTTAGTTGCGGGCTGGAGTGGCACACCGACTGGTAGCACAGGGGGTGCCTTCCGCGTCTACTTTGATCCGTATGTGCCGCAGGCCCTGCGCGACACTCCAGAGG
>JALYYZ010000415.1 GCA_030945985.1 Chloroflexota bacterium | reverse complement strand
CCATAAACTGGTCGGCGGACGTCACGAGTTGGGCGGCGAATGCTGCGATTGAGGTGGTAGGATCGCCCAGTTCTGCGCCGCTATTTTTGAAGTTGGCCTGTTTGAGGAGGCCCTGCTGCCTGGCATGTTCTCTCGCGAGGGCGCCCTTCATGAGGGCCGCCGTGGCTTCGGGCGGCTCGGTGGCGGCGATCAGCGTGACACTTTCGCCCGGCTGCAATACGGCACGAAAGACGCCAGGCAAATAGAGGTCCTCCCGCTCGGGGAAGCCGCGCTCTACCTCTCTTCGGTAGACAAAATTCCAGTACCAGACGCCGGTATGAGTGAACTCGGCAGCGGGAGACGTGGTGAGCCAGAAGGGCGTAGCGCCTGTACGCGCCTCTATACGGCAGCCCCCCTCCACGGTTTGCACGTTGAAGTTCCAATCGAGGTTACCGCGCGTTATCTCGTGGTAATCACGGTAGTTGCACATAGTGTGCAGTGCCAGGCAACACTCACCTTCGCCCTCTACATAGGTGTAGCGAATATAAGTGGTATTATGCCCGTTCTCCATCCAGATGCTCTTGTGCAGCACGCTGTTGCCCAGGCGAAAGCGGGTAGTCACGACGCCGGCCTCTATGGAGAACGCAGCTATATGAACAAAGCCGCCGGGGTGTATCTTGCTGTCCGGGTACTCGTTCGCGCCCAGGTAGAAGGTACGGCCACCTATCTCGGCCTCTTCATCAATATTGGAGAGGAGCACTGTACGGGCTACAGGAGGCTCCAGAGAAGCTACTAAGAGCCCGTGATAACGCCTGGTGTTCACGCCTGTAACTGTGCCGGAAGCATAGCCTCCAATACCGTTGCTGACCAGCCACTCTTTGCTCAGCGCCTGGTCCAGGTCTACGCATACTTCTCGGGGTACTCTAATCATGCTGCCTGTATCAGCACGGAGTGTGCCCGGAGTGTGACCCCCATAGTGGCTATATACACCGGCTAATAGGCCCCTTCTCGCTTGAGCACAGCGGGGATGGTCTTCAGGATTATTACGGCATCTACCACAAGCGACCAGTTTTCCGCATAGTAGATGTCAAGCTTGACCATCTCATCGAATGAGAGATCGGAGCGGCCGCTCACCTGCCAAAGGCCGGTGAGACCAGGAGTGACATCGAGCCGCTTGAGGTCCCACTCGCTGTACTTGCCGACTTCTTCGGGCGTTGGTGGCCGTGGGCCGACCCAGCTCATCTCCCCTTTGAGGATATTGAATATCTGGGGCAGCTCGTCGAGCGAGGTGCGTCTGAGGATACGTCCGAATGGCGTCAGGCGAGGATCGTTTTTTACCTTGAAGATAGGGCCATCGGCTTCGTTGAGGTGGGCTATCTCCGAGCGTCGCTCCTCTGCGTCACGGTACATAGACCGAAACTTGAGGCAGGTGAACTCTTCCCCGTTCTTGCCTACGCGCTTTTGTCTGAAAAGCACCGGACCGGCTGAAGTCAGCTTTATCACAATAGCTATCACCAGCATTGGCACGGCGGCGACTATGAGACCGCCAACGGCAAGGAATGCGTCCAACGCTCGTTTTATGAATAGGTTGAAGCCTTGCAGCGCCACATCTTTTACACCGATTAGTGGCACGCCGTTGAGCGCATCTATGCGTACTTCGTTGAAGCGCATCTCGAAGAGGTCGGGCACGAGCTTGAAATCGAGACCGAATTGCCGGCAGTTATCTATGATGCTGAGGATCTGGCCGTGATGGTTGGCCGGCAGGGCTACGATTACTTCGTGCAAGTCCTGGCTCCCCAGGACGCGCTCGACGTCCTTGAGGCCCCCAAGCCGGCGGGGCGACTCTCCGATCCGTACGCGAATAGGCACTTTCCATCCCGACATATTGCCGGACATGTTATCGGTGGTCTCGGCTATATACCCCGCAAGGTTATAGCCAAGCTCAGGCCTCTCAACTATATCTTTCATGATACGCTGACCGGCCAGGTCCGCGCCCACAACAACTGCTCGGCGCACGTTGATGCCTCGGCACCAGAGCCACATGCGAGCACGCCGGTAACCGAAGCGCTCGACCCCAAAAAGAAGGATCGTAGACAGCCAGAGATAGATAAAAACAAGACGGCTGGGAAGTACGGGGTTAAAGATGAGGGCGCCCAGGGTGAGCGCGGCCACGCCGACGAGAGTAGCGCCAAATATGATACGGCTATGGTCAAACCACGACGCGCCCCTGGGCAGTGCATAGAGTCCACGAAGCTGGAAGACCAGCAGAGTGAAGGCCGCATAAATCACGACGTAGGAGTAGAAACGCGATAGAGGCTGGAACGATTCAGGTGCCACCACATCGCGCCCGAGCGCCAACCCGTAGCGCAGCCAATAGGCTATTATAAAGGCAAGTACCAGTAGCACTCCATCGGCTGCCATGCGGCCCGTTCTCAACATAAGTCTTACGCGCCGAGCGTGCCTTGTGCCCGAGCGAGGCACAGGCAGGGTCAACACCCGTGTGGCTTTAGCCGCAGCTTTAGCACCGGGGTTGGGAAGCAGGCTTTGACCTATATTACTCTCTGGACTTGGCATGTTCTCTGTCTGTGTTTCAGCTTCGGCAGCCTGGGTATATCTTTGTGCTTGCAAGCTTATGACCTTAAGAATCGGACTTGATGGGTGGCGTCGGTAGGACTGGGACGCCACACAGAACTGTAACCAATTGCAACGTTAGTCGTTATTACTGTATAGACCGGAACCTTTCTCAGGAGTAACATAAATTATACCATAAGGGCGTTTGAAGTTTGCCCCCGTCAGCGTGGATGTGTATAATACCAGTTAGGCACAGATTAGCCACAGGCCGCTCTAGCTGTCCCTGATACAGAGCAGTAAATTGCGACAAAGTGGGAGGAGCCTGCGTTTTGGCGAAAGAGACCGCCAGTATAGGCGAGTCAAATAAGGGCGACACGCTCGCCAACAATGGCAAAGATGGATGGACCGTGCCGCAAGACGAGGCTAGACCTCCGACAATCTCCATGGCCCCCCCATCAAGAGCCGACTCCCTCTCCTCTTCCTCTCGCCAGGTGAGTGGTGCTACAACTGCCACCCTCAAGGCCGATATCTCGAGTACGGTGCCACTACCTGTTGATAGCCCTCACGGTGCTCGTGCTAATGGCGGAGTTGTAGGACCTCCAAGCGGTCCTTTTCTTACCCAGAACGGTATCGCTATAGAGAGGGCTACTCCCACCACCGGCGATCTGTTGCTCCTGTCTCGCAGGCGCAGGCGTGCCCTCTTGCGCGTGGGCATTCTGCTTATGTCGCTGCTCCTGGTTGTTGAGCTTGCTCTTCTAGCACCCTTTACCGACCCCATAGCAGGTCAGCCGGTTCGCAAACCGAGCAGTGTGCCGTTGGCCGAGGTGGACCCGTACGGCGTAAACACCTTCCTCCATAAAGAGGTAGATAAGTGGAAGAAGGATAAGACCCTCGAGATGGCTCGCGACCTGGGCGTAGGGTGGGTCAGACAGCAGTTTCCATGGGCCGAAATAGAGTACAGGGTGGACCCGCAGAGGCCCTACTGGGATGTGAAGAACAACCAGAACGCCTGGGACAAGTATGATGGTATAGTCGACCTGACCGAGCTGTACGGCCAGCGCTTGATAGCGCGCATAGACAGCGCCCCTGTTTGGTCGCACCCCAAGCAGAAGAATACGCTCAAGGCGCCACCCGACGCGCAGCACATGGCAGACTTTGGTAAATTCATCTCCACCTTTGTAACCAGATACAAAGGCCGGATATCTGCTATACAGGTATGGAATGAGCCCAACCTTGTTGGCGAGTGGGCCACAGGCAGGCATGCGCAGGCAAGCGAGTACACGGAGCTGCTAAAGGTGGCATATACCTCGGCCAAGGCAGCCGACCCGAATGTTATTGTTCTGGCGGCCCCCCTAGCCACCACCAACGATACCAGCAACAACCTCAATGAGATGGACTACCTGCAGGGGATGTACGCTGCGGGGGCCGGGCAATATTTCGACGCAATGTCGGCAAATGCCTATGGTAAGGACTCGCCTCCCGAAGACCCTCCCTCCTTGCAAAAGCTCAACTTCCGCAGGGTGGAACTCCTGCGCGATGTCATGGTCAAGAACGGTGATGCCGGGAAGGCTGTATGGTTCAACGAATATGGCTGGAACTCTTCGCCCTCGTCTATGTCGCCTCAGAACCTGCGTTGGGGCCGTGTTTCACCTGAAGAGCAGGCAGACTATACCGTGCGTGGCATCCGTTATGCCCGGCAAAATTGGCCGTGGGCGGGCGTTTTTACTATATGGTACCTGCGGCAAGTTGGCGATATACCAAGTAGCGACAGCGAATATTACTTTGGCCTGGTAAACCCTGATTTTGTGGTCAGTCCTGTATACAAGGCGGTGCAGGCGGTAGCCCAGCATAATGACGCGGTGGCGCAGCCAGGCCAGTGGGGGCCCTTATCTCCGCCCGTGCAACCATCTCCGCACTGGCATCTCCACCTTGACGCAGGGGTATCAGGCGGCGTTTACATAGCCCCTTCGACCCTAGGCGACATATTGAACATACCCTTTGCGGGCACCGATGTGCAGATTACAATCGTGCCGCAAGGTGGCGGGAGTACAGGTGGTGTCGATAGGTATTATGTGACGGTAGATGGCAGGTCCGATCTCGTTGCTAAGGAGCTGCCACGCGACAGCAAGGGCAATGCTTATATCGGCGCTACACCGGCGGGCGCTACTCAGGTGACGCTGGCGCGCGGATTGGGTGCGGAGTTCCGCATAGGCAGCCATACACTGCAGATACGCGCCGACCGAGAGAATAACCCTGTAGCGGGGGGTGGCGGCACCTATGCGCCAGAAGCGCCTTCTGTACGCCTACCTGGTATCGGTCCGGTGACGATAGAAGCAAGGCGCTCTTACTTGCTGATGGGTGCGCTTACCTTCTTGCTACTGGGGGGAATCCTTTTCAATGCCTGGGCCTTGAGGCGCACGCGCCCCCGCCCAGGGGTGTAGCACATGCCGGTGGCGCGGCGCATCTCCAGCCTATTACGCTCTTTGTTTGCCGATCCGATAGCGAGGTGCCTGTTTGCTCTTACCCTTTTTGTACCTTCCCTGAGCGCGCTCACCCTTGTCGCTTATGCCGATAACTATCTAAACGGCGGCATTACCTACGGCGCTCCCTCGCAGCCTGTGGAGCATACCGAAGGCAGCCAGCTTGGCGTAAATACCTTCCTCGAAAAAGAGGTGGACCCGCAGAATATCACCCGTACTTTCCAGATGTTACGAGACGGCGGCTTCCACTATATACGGCAAGGATTCGCCTGGAATGACATAGAGATAAGCGGCAAAGGTGACTTTGCCGATACACGCAATCCCGGCCATATCGTCAGCTCCTGGGAGAAATATGACCGCGTTGTCGATCTCGCTCAGAGTTATGGCATCGAGATAATCGCGCGACTCGACAGTCCACCTGTGTGGGCTCGCATGCCGGGTGACGATGTTGACGAGTTCCGCAAAGGCCCGCCCGCCAAGAACAGCGACTACGCTGATTTCGTTTCAGCCGTAGTAAGCCGCTATAAGGGCAAGATAAAGTACTTCCAAATCTGGAATGAGCCGAACCTGTATGGTGAGTGGGGTGGTCATGCTGTGAGCCCCAAAGAGTACACCGACCTGCTCCATGCCGCGCACGACGCTGCTAAGAAGGCCAACCCGGACGCCGTTATTGTCAGCGCTGCCCTTGCCCCTACCGCCGAGGACTCCTTGAAGAACCTCAGCGATGTGCTCTTTCTTGAGGGTATGTATCACGAAGGCGCAGCTCCCTACTTTGACATAATGTCGACCATGATCTATGGACTGGGCTACCCTCCCACTGACAGGCGGACAGACCTCAAACGCCTCAATTTCTCAAGACCGATACTGTTGCATGAGGTGATGACGCGCAATGGTGATGTTCGTAAGCCGATCTGGATCAGCGAGTATGCCTGGTTAAGCCTGCCGGCAGGGTGGGAGGAACAACGAAATAGCGCCCCCGACAAGAAGGTTTGGGGTGAGAACACCTGGGGCCAGAGCGTCGACGAGGCTACGCAAGCACGGTGGGAGGTAGAGGGCATAGAGCGGGCGCGCCGCGAGTGGCCCTGGCTCGGCGTGATAAACGTCTGGTACTTCCGCGAACCCGATCCCAACCCCAAACAGCCTGCGAACTTCTTCGCTATAGTTCGTCCTGATTTTACGCCCCGTCCGGCTTACACAGCTCTCAAGGAGCATAGCGCCGAGTTTTCGTCAGCAAGGGTGCCCGCCGTAAAATCCCTGCCTAATGCCCTGGGCTTTCCCTTGCTGTATGGGCTCTTTGGGCTATTGACGCTGTCATCCGGGGCGCTCTGGGCGTCCGGTTTGGTCCGGTGGACTGGAGCGGTGATGGCCGTGCCACGCGGTAGATACTCGGAGGCAGTACAAGAAAGGGCGCGCAATGGGGCCGTCGTGCTGGGTATGGCTCTGTTGGTGGGCCTCTATTACAAAACGGATAGCATTCCCTTTATGGTTGCCTGCCTGGGGGCGTGGTGGGTGCTCGCCTTTCTGAAGCCGTCGACAGGGCTGGCGGCGGTGGTCTTTACCATACCTTTCTTCTGGTACCAGAAAGATATCGGCCGGCAGCACTACCCTCTATCGGAGACGCTGCTCCTACTGGTCTTCGCATCTGTGCTGGCGCGGCGCGGCCTGGCTTACTTCCTGCCTGACGTGGCGCGCAGGCTGGCTATAACCGAATACCGGTCCGGCAGTTCCGAGTACGTTGAGCAGAAAGGGGCTGTTGCGGCCTCCCTGTGGGCACCTTTCTCCGATGGCAGCTACGTTCAGCCTCTTCCCTCCACAAATGGACTCGGGTCGTTTGCGGCTATGTTGCCCCCAAAGACGCTTCCAGCGGGCGTATCTCACCAGGTGCATGTGCCACAGGTAAAACGCGAGCCTTTCACCGTGCCGCTCTCCCAGGAGGTTGAAGAGCTTGCACAGGCTGCTTCGACCATGCAGCCTGCGGCTAACGCGGCGCGAAGCCCGTCCTACTCACCGAACGAAGTGCTGATACGCAGCGAGCAGCCGACAGAGCAGGTAAACGTCCTGATCGGCGCCACATCGCTTTCTGGCATAGGCGATGCGCTTCCACAGAGTAGAGCGCCTGCAACATACCTGAAGGCTATCCAGGCGCGCTTTAGAGAGTGGAACCGGAACGATCCTTTTGCCCCGCCTGCGGTTGCCATGCTCCTCGTTGGTGCTTTGTCGCTCTTTACGCTGGCCGACCCCGCCTTTGCTCGCGACAGCGCCCGCGCCTACAGGTGGGTTATCATCGAGCCTGTGCTCTTCTATTTTCTGCTGGCAGATGTCATCCGCAGCAGAAAGGGTCTGTTACGCATCTGCGATTTCTTTGTGGCCGCAGCGGTGCCGGTGGCCCTTCTCGGCCTGTGGCAATATGCGCGGGGCACCGGCACTATCACCACCGAAGGGGTGAGCCGCGTAATAGGCACTTATATGCACGCCAACAACCTCGCCTTCTATCTTGGCAGAGTTATCACTCTCGGCAGTTGTATGACCCTATTCCTCCCCTGGAGCCCGCGCAAGTGGCTCTACGGCCTCGCTATGCTGCCTATCGCCGTGACCTTCTTTCTCACATACTCGAGGGGCGGCTACGTGGCAGTGGCAATAGCTCTGCTGCTCGCGGTGGGGCTAGGGCTGCGTGTGCGCCAACGGACGCGGCATGAGCGGTTCAAGCCCTCTCGCCGTGCTTTAGCTATCTTAGCGGGAGGCGTGTTGGCGCTTTCGTTCGCAGCGGGCCTGGCGTGGTCACTACTGCCCAGGCTGCCGGAGCGTATTAGTAGTCTGGGCAGCAGTTCCTTGAGGGTGCTAATCTGGGGCCAATCGTTGGCGATGCTCAGAGACCATCCTATATTTGGTGTAGGCCCCGACCAGTTCCTCAACCAGTTCCAAGGGCGCTATTTTATAAGCGCGCTAACGTTAGAGAGTGATACAGCGCACCCGCACAACCTCGTTTTGGATTACTGGCTCAGTTTAGGTATAATGGGCGTGTTTATTCTGACGTGGCTCATGCTGCGATTCGGCAGGGAGGCCATGTCCAGGGTCAGGGCTGCCACGCGTGGGCTCGACCCGGTGGGTAAGGCGATAGCCCTGGGACTTATAGCGTTTATGACCGACTTTCTGGTCCACGGCCTGGTAGACAATTCTTATTTCTTGATGGATCTGGCGCTGATGTTTTGGCTGAGTTGCGGGCTGCTGCAGCTCTTGAGGCGGGTATAGATATTGCGTGTGCGTATTCCGCGAATTTGCGTGATACGCATACGCGGCGAGGAGATGTAGTTGCACGTATTGATTACAGGCGGTGCGGGGTTTATAGGCTCGCATCTGTGCGAGGCTCTACTGGAGCAAGGGCATGATGTTACGGTTGTAGATAACTATCTGACAGGTAGCAAGAAGAATATCGCCCACCTGGAGGGGCAGGCACACTTTCGCCTGATCGAGCATGATATTACCGAGCCTGTAGACGACGACTGGCACGAGCGACTCGGTAAGGTAGACGCGATTTTCCACCTTGCAAGCCCGGCTTCTCCCGCTGACTTTAGCCGAATGCCTTTGCAGATAGCTCTCATCAATTCGCTGGGCACATACAATACCCTGGAATGGGCAAAGAAGCACGGCGCTAAATACCTGATTACCTCTACTTCCGAAGCTTATGGCGACCCTTTGATACACCCTCAGAACGAGAATTACTGGGGTAACGTCAACACCACCGGCCCTCGCGCTTGCTACGACGAGGGCAAGCGGTTCGGCGAAGCGTTGGTATCGGTGTATGTGCGCGAGTATGGACTGGATGCGCGTATAGTCCGAATATTCAATACCTATGGCCCACGTATGAACCCCTATGATGGTAGGTCGGTGCCTAATTTTATTACGCAAGCCCTGCATGGAGAGTCGATCACTGTCTACGGTGACGGAACGCAGACGCGCTCCTACTGTTATGTTAGCGATATGGTGTCTGGCCTCATGACGGTGATGTTTGCTCCTGCTGAGACTCGTGGGCTTATATTCAATGTGGGCAACCCCGACGAACGTGAGATAAAAGCTTTTGCCGAGATAATACGCGATTTGTGCGGGTCGCAATCAGGCATAGAGCACCGTCCAGCACTGCAGGACGACCCCGCACGTCGTTGTCCGGATATCACACGCGTAAGTACCACGTTAGGCTGGCAGCCAAAGGTGCCCCTTGAAGAGGGACTAAAAGAAACGGTAGCTTGGTTCCGCAAAAGACTTAGCCATGAGGCATAGCTAGACCCAAAGGGTTACCCCCGTTCCGGCTTATCCTGGCATACGGCAAGCGTCAGGGCGGTATATGCCGGCACTCTGATCTGCGGTTTTCGTATTACAGACTCACCTTACGCAGCAAGAGCTACTTTCATGCGTAATCCGCAAGTGTCAGCACAACGAAATCATGCTCCAGTGCTTAAGGTGAGTTACAAAAAGGCAAAGTGGCACTAACAGTAACTCCACAACAGAGGTTCAAGTTCCGCAACCCACTCGCATGGTGGGGGTGGCTTTTGGCCGTGGCTTTGGCTCTGGCAGTCAACCTCGCCCCGCCCTTTTTTGTGCTGGCGGGCATTCTGGCTGTTGTGGTTCTGCTATTGCTGCTGAAGAAGCCCGCCTGGGGCGCCTTCGCGCTTGTGCTAAGCGTGCCCGTGCAGAAGGTTGTCAGCTATGGCCCGAGTGAAATAACTGTTACACAGATGCTCTTTGTGGTTGTGCTTGGTATCTGGTGGGGTTGGATGGCGTTGCGGGGTGACAGGCGGCTGGTGATCACACCTGTTGCTGTGGGTCTCCTCTTCTTCCTGGCTTCTACCCTCCCCAGCTTGTGGGCAACCACCTCGCTCTCCGAGAGTCTCGCCGAGATTTCGCGGTGGCTGGTGACGATATTGGCCTACGTGATAACGGTGAACTCGGTGCAGACTCGCCGTGAGATGAACATCCTCATATCCGTTATGCTCATAGCAGGGATGTCCGAGGCTGTGTTGGGGCTCGGTCAAGCATACAGCGGGCTTGGGCCGTCTTCCTTCAATGTGGGGGGCCTGCTTACCCGCGCCTACGGCACCATAGGAGCGCCAAACTCTTTTGCCGGATATATTGACCTTAGCCTTCCCCTAGCGCTTGCTCTATCAGTATATCTATGGGGCAAGTGGGTATCTGCTCGTAACGCCGCCCCCTTCCTGACGAAGCGGGATTTTCGGTCGATAGAGAAGTTGCGCGCGCCCGTTCTGATGTCGCTGGTTTTCGTGACTCTATTGTGGACGGTGATCACCAGCCTGTCGAGGGGCGCATGGGTGGGGCTCAGCTTTGGGGTGTTGGCTATGGTATTGGCCCTGGGGAAGCGCGCTTCTGCTGCCATAACGGCAATATTCGGGCTGGTGGCTGCCGTACTCGGTCTCAACGCCGTGGGATCTCTTCCCTCGGTAATCTCCGACCGCTTCGCCCAGCTTACTTCCCAACTGGCTATATTCGACCCACGCGGTATCACTCCCACCCCGGATAATTACGCGGTGGTCGAGAGGATGGTCCACTGGCATGTAGCCGGCAATATGTTCCTCTCCAGTCCATGGATAGGCGTAGGTTTCGGCAACTTCAACGTGCTCTTCAACAAATTCGGGGTGCAAGGCTGGCCCTACTCGCGCGGCCACGCTCACAACTACTACCTGCACCTGCTGGCAGAGGTGGGTATAGTTGGTCTCACCTTCTATCTTATTATGCTCGTGACAGCTCTGACCGTGGGTATACGAGCCCTGCGGCAAGCGCGCACGAGCGGCGATACGTATGGTGAGGCTGTTGTTATAGGCGCGTTAGGCATACTCGTAACTTTCATGTTTCACAACCTGTTCGAGAATCTGCATGCTCTCAACTTTGGTATACACTGGGGAGCAGCCCTGGCGCTATTCACGTTGGTGTGGCTGCGGAAAGATGCCGACGCTAGTGGCGATGCGGCGCATCTTCCACAGGCAGGTGCCTCTTCCAGCGTCCCTAAAGGGAATCCTAACCTTTTTGCTTTTGAAAGTAAAACAAACAAATCAAAATCCAGAGAGTTTTGATTTGTTTGTTCTTGGAAAGAAGCGCTCTTTCCCCAAGATGTCCATGAAGAGGCACTAGGATTGATCCCATGAGCCGAGCTATGATGAAGCACTTGCTCGGGTAACCAGGTAACGACCGTTTTGTAATGACGGGAACGCTATAAGAAGCGCCAGGAGAAATATGGAGATACTTGTCACCGGCGGAGCCGGGTTTGTTGGTTCGCACACTGTGGAGGCGCTACTTGCCCGCGGCGAGCGGGTGATCGCCCTCGATAATTTCAACGATTATTACAGCCCAGATCGCAAGCGGCGCAATATTATGCCTTTCCTGGACAATCCTAATTTTAGGATGGTTACGGGCGACATACGCGATCTCGCCTTGCTTGAGCACCTATTTACCACAGAGCCAATTCGCCGCGTTATACACCTTGCGGCCATGGCCGGCGTGCGCTCTTCGATCAAAGACCCGCTGCTGTACGAAGAGGTGAATGTGCGCGGTACTATGAACCTGTTGGAGCTCGCTGTAAAGCAAGGTGTAGTGAACTTTGTTCATGCGTCCAGTTCTTCCGTGTACGGTGATGCGCCTGTACCTTACCGTGAGGACGCGCGTACTGACAGACCGCTTTCTCCATACGCCGCCACCAAGAAGATGGCGGAGGTGATGCTGTATACCTACAATTACCTGTATGGTTTACCTACAACGCTGCTGCGCTTTTTTACAGTGTACGGGCCCAGGGGGCGACCAGATATGGCTGTTTACCTTTTCACTGATTGGATCGAAAAGGGGCAGCCGGTGCGCCTCTATGGTGACGGCACGCAAGGCCGTGATTACACCTATGTTGCCGACACGGTGTCGGGAATACTCGCTGCGCTGGATAGGCCATCCGGCTATCGCATCTTTAACCTGGGCAACTCCCAGCCCCACTCGAACGCGCGCTTGATCGAGTTGATCGAGCAGGAGCTTGGCAAGAAGGCAAAGATAGAGATGCTTGACTACCCTAACCTTGACCCACCGCAGACCTGCGCCGACATCAGCCGTGCGCGTGAGGACCTGGGGTATCATCCTCGTGTATCGTTGGAGGAAGGCGTCCACCGCTTCGTGGAATGGTATCGAGCCCAGTAACGATGTACGGCATGCGCCGCCCGTTTGCCATGTGATGGCCCTGTCTTGGACCTATCCCGAGCAACTGCTACCAATTGTTATACTAATCGCTATCCTTTGGTCAAATGTTTCGTTATAATCCTTAGCATAGGCATACCTGGTACGGTTTTGACCTATGCTGTCCGTGGGCGCTCGGGCTAAGTTGTTCTCTAGTCAGGAGCACTTGCGCCATGTGGCAGCTGCACACGATAAATAGGTTGGTCAAACCGGGACGCCGCATTGCGGAGTACCCGGTACAGCCATTTAGCAGGAGACGCGGTGGCGCAGCCGGACGACGAGAAGAATTGGGTGGAACGGGCCCGGCAAGGCGAGTCCGAGGCTTTTGGTTGGCTGTACGAGCGCTACTTTGATCGTATTTACCGCTACGTTTACCTCAAGACGGGCGATCCAACCGAAGCTGAAGACCTTACTGAACATGTCTTCCTCAAGATGATCGAGGCTATGCACACTTTCCAGTGGCAGGGCTCGTCTTTTGCCTCGTGGTTGTACAGGATAGCTCATAACCAGGTGGTGGACGCGCTTAGGCAGCATTCTCGGAGACCGCAGGTGCCCCTTGAACCGGTGAGTGAATTCATCCCTTCAACTCGGGACGATCCTCATATGCTGGCTGAGCAAAGCGATTTCCGCAGCCAGGTAGCCGAAGCTATGAGTAAGTTGACCGACTTGCAGGCGCAGGTGATTCAGTTGAAGTTTGGTTCGGAGTTGAGCAACGCGGAAGTTGCTGAGGTGCTGGACAAGAGCGAGGGGGCTGTCAAGGCTTTGCAGTTCAGCGCTTTACAGAACCTTAACAGGCTGATGACCATTAGAGGATTTGAGCCGTAGAGATCATAAATGTTGGAAGCTGATGAAAATTGGATGAGATGAGTGTACAAGACGCGCTTGATTACTGTCTGGCTAACCCGGATGGCTTGAGCGTGGAAGGATTGTTGGCGAAGTTCCCCGCATTTAGCGCGGAGCTGCAGCCACTGCTTACCCTGGGCATCACCATCCAGCGTGCAACTCCGCCTCCTGTTCCAGCCGATCGCCGAAGTGCCATGCAGGCACGTCTATTGGATGCAGCCACCCACCAGCAGGCAGCTCGTGCTTTGCCGACTGCTCAAGCATCTGCCGCTCCGCGCAGAGCCTTCTCCTTGAACCTCTCCTGGTTGATGAGGCCTACCTGGGCTGTTGTAGCTGTGGCCCTCCTTCTCTTCGGTGGGGTGTGGACTGCCTCTGCCAACTCGCTGCCTGACAGCCCCTTCTATGGAGTGAGGCTGGCCGGAGAGCGCCTCGTGCTTGCTATGCCGGGTTCGGCCTCCGATAAGGTACAGCGTCATGTGAGCCTTGCAGATATCCGGCTGGCTGACATACAGGCCATGCAAGAGCAGGACAAACTGAACCTGGCGGGACCGGCCTTCAGTAACTATTACGAGCAGTTGAATAGCGGTATGACTATCTGGCAAGGTACTCAGGATGGTGAGCACACTGCATTGGCGCAGATCATCTATCCCCTCTGCGTGAGGAGCCAACGAATATTTGCGACCCTGCAGAGCTCGTTTGGCGGGCTGGCACAGATTGAGCAGGCCACTATATCTCAGGCCCAAAATAGCTATATTGCTCTGCTGACTTCGACCGAACGAACCTTGCGCGAGGGTGGAATAGACTTGCAAACGCTTTTGCCCGATGTTACGCCGGTGGGAACGGTGTTGCTTGGCACTGCGGAACCCAGTGTCATAGGCACGCCTGGGCAACCTGGTTTAGCAACTCCCATAGCCCCTTCACAGACTGTCAGTCCTGTAAGTGACGATGGAACAACGCCGCCTCACACGTCTTTGCCCATAGCAGCAACCGGTACGGCCGGCCCACCCGCGTTTGGGACCCAGCCCCCGGAGACGGCTACAGCGTTCGGGGCTGTGGGCACCGCCAGCGTAGTGCCTCAACAGACCGAGATCGGAACACCGTCCGTGCATGGCGCTACTCCCATGGTTACGGATACCGCTCCTGCTACGGGCCCACCCACCTCGCCTGTCACCACCATCTTGCCCGCAACGGCCACGTCACGAGTAACATCGGGCACAGTGGCTACGACTACAGAAGCCCCCCCCACTGTGTCCGGCACAGTACAGGGCGTGATACCGACTAATGCAGTGCCGTCCAGAGTATCTACGCGGACCTCTACTGATG
>JALYYZ010000405.1 GCA_030945985.1 Chloroflexota bacterium | reverse complement strand
GTGCCCTGGCGGCCCAGCATGAACATTATCTCGTGCCTGATGGCCATCCAGCGCAACCCTGTAACTACGGATGGCAAGCCGACTAACCCGGTAGTCTGGGAGAGCAACTGCCTGGAAGAGGTATGCGGCGCATGCACTATGCTCATCAACGGCAAAGTGCGCCAGTCGTGCTCGGCCCTGGTGGATAAGCTCGCCCAACCGATTACTATAGAGCCTCTGACCTCCTTTCCCGTGGTCCGCGACCTCATCGTTGATCGCTCGCGCCTATTCGAGGCATTCAAGAAGGTACACGCCTGGGTGCCCGTCGATGGTACTTACGACCTGGGACCAGGTCCTCGAATGGACGAGAACGTGCGGCAGAAGTCGTACATACTCTCCACCTGCATGGCCTGTTCGGCCTGCATGGAAGCATGCCCCAACTTCAACGAACAGTCGCCCTTTATAGGCCCCGCAGCGATCAACCAGGCGCGCCTGCACAACAGCCATCCCACAGGGGCCATGCACAAGAACGAGCGGCTGGAAGCGCTGCTCGGCGAGGGCGGTATCGCATACTGCGGCAACGACCAGAACTGCGTGCGGGTATGCCCCAAGGGGATACCGTTGACCGAGTCGATAGCCGAGATGAACAGGCAAGTGAACATTTACGCCATCAAGAGCCTCTTTAACAAGTAGCTTCTACTTATTGGCACCACAGGCAGAAACCGGGAATAAAAATAAAGAGGACAAGAACCACTTTCGTTGGTTTTTGTCCTCTTTATTTGCCTATCAACCCCTTGACTCTCAAGTAACATGAGGGTGCATACTATGGGCGAAGGCCTTCACAACCGGATGCGAACAGTGTAGAGAGAGGCAGAAGCAGGGCTATGAGACTAAAGATCGGGGAATTCGCCAGGGTGGGTACGGTATCGGTATCGGCGTTGCGCTACTACGACGAAGTGGGGCTGCTGAAGCCCACCGAGATAGACAGGTGGACGGGGTACCGCTACTACAACATCGACCAGCTGCCGATGTTGAATCGCATCCTGGCGTTGAAGGACCTCGGCCTCTCTTTAGAGCAAATCAGGCGATTGCTGGGCGAAGAACTTCCTCCCGAGCAGATCCGAACGATGCTTCGCCTGAAGCACGCTGAGCTGCAAGAGCAGGCGCGTGAAATTATTGAGAGACTGGCGCGGGTGGAGACCCGCATACAACAAATCGAGATGGAGGGTAAGATGTCTGAATATGATGTGGTATTGAAGAGAGTAGGTCCTATGAGGGTAGCAATTCTACGAGACACCGTCCCTAATATGGACCAGGTGACCTCGACCTTCAACCGACTCTTCGACGAGGTGTTAGCCTACGTGTATCGACACGGAGCCAAAGAGAATGCGGCTCCCTTCGATATATGGTACGACACTCCGGACCAGCAGCCCGAGAACATGCAGGTCGCGGTGGCCATACCCACTGGCAGCGACTTGCCTGAGAGCGATCGTGTAAGCGTGGAAGAGCTACCCGGCGTTGAGCAGATGGCCTGCGTTATTCATCACGGCCCTTTCGCTACACTGGGCCAGGCTTATGGCTCATTGTTTGGCTGGATCGGTGACAATGGATACCGAGTCGCCGGCCCAAACCGAGAAATCTACCTACATTACGAACGTGAAGGTGATCAGAACCAGTATGTTACCGAACTACAGATCCCTGTAGCCAGGACCTGATGTAGTCCAGAGGGTGAGGGCCAGAGACGGTAAAGGTATGCTGTTCCCTGGCTTTTGCCCTCTCTTTGTCGAAGTTGCGTGATCGACCCTGATCTGATATAATAGCCGTTGTGTCCGGCGGGGCGTAGCGCAGCCCGGTAGCGCACTTGAATGGGGTTCAAGAGGTCGCACGTTCGAATCGTGTCGCCCCGACCAGGTAAAATGGCATAAACGAAGCTCAAACATGCTATTGTTTGAGCTTCGTTTTGTGAATCGTACAGCCACTAGATAGCCACCAGGAATTAAATGGCTTCGATTGCGTTTACTAAATGTGGGTGTTCATCCACCAGGGTACTGCCGAACAGAAACATACGAGCATCAACAGCGAAATCATTAACATGAATCCAGGTGAAGCCCCAGCAGTTGATTCGGATCGCGCTCGTCCAGCGCCTAACCAAGTAAAGTACCTATCTTCTCTGTGGCGTCATGTTCCATAGAGATAAGCGCATTAAGCATTCATGCGCCTGCTCGCGCCATGTACGCTGCAATATGCCTGGCGAGGCGGCGTGAGCTGCGGTTGGCCTCAAAGAGATGCCCGCGCAGGCTGTGGGTGAAGCCGGTAAAGTAGAGCCCAGGCTGAGGTGTGGGCTCTCCTGAAGGGTAGTTCGGGAAGCCCTCTGGGCCTATCATGTCGGGTAGAGGCAGCAGTTGCTCAAGCCCACTGCTAAAGCCCGTTGCCGCAACTACGTAGTCGAATGCCTCTTCTCGCCCATCACTGAATCTCACTCCCAAAGGCGTGAAGCTCGCCACTTCAGGGCGCACTATTAGCCTCCTCTGCTTCACTGCCTTAACGAAGCCCACATCTATTAGCGGCACATGCTGGTCACTATAGGGCGAGTAGCCTGTTGCCGCGATGCCGTGCCGGCTCAAGTTGCCGAAGGAGATGCGCATAACGTTACGTGCCACAGTGTCTGCGGCTTGAGGGGGCAGCAGACTGAGCAGGAAGCTGACAAGCTGCACCGGAAGCCCGAGGGTATCACGCCGCGTAATAAAAGGCGGCGTGCGGATACTAACGGCGACGAAGGTTGCTCCCGCGTCCGCCATGTCGGTAGCGATCTCGGCTCCGCTATTGCCAACGCCGATTATGAGAGCACGCTTGCCGGTCCACGCATGGCCGTTGCGATAGTCAGACGAATGGACCAACTGCCCACTGAAGCTCTCGCAGCCCGGCCAGGTGGGCATGCGAGGCACTCTATACTGCCCGGTTGCCAGAACGACTGTTTTGCTTTGCCACATGCCCTGGTTGGTTTCGACCTGCCACGCCGGACCGGACACAGTGCTTAGCGGAGTAATACTCTTCACCTCGCAGCCGGTCCTGACGTCGATCCTCAGTTTCATGGCGTAGCTTTGGAGGTAGCGTACAAATTGGTCACGCGAGATGTAGCGCGGATAGTGTCGGGGCATCGGCAGGTGGGCCATGCCTGATAGCTGGCGGATTGTATGCAGGTGCAAGCGATCATAGCGACGCGCCCATGTGCCGCCGATTACCTCGTCGCGCTCAAGCACGGTTGCGGCAAGCCCAAGCCTCTTAAGCGCCCCCGCAGCAGACAACCCCGCAGCCCCACACCCTATGATCAATACCTGGGCTGTGCGGCGCTCCATCGCTGGGTCGCTGCCTGTGGATCTATTCTCGGTCTTGTCTTCGTCTATAGGCATTGTTGGAACCTCTTCACTCAGATGGCGGTTGCACACGATTTCAAGTACTTTACGGACTACGGCCAGACGTGAACTCAGGCTGAACTGCGTAACGTGATCTCTTAACTATAAGCAGCCAGCATCAGTTGGGCCGGGCATCATAATGCTGAGCCATGTGTCCTAAAGAGAGGCAGAGGCGCAGCATCATTACAGTAGCGATATTATACTTCAATATTTGCTATAACTAAGGATCAAATGAGTAAAGGAGAAGCTAACTTGGCGACTGAACAACTGAGCCTGGATGGTAAGACCAGGGGAGATGCATGGAAGCTGGTGGAGGAGAACGTGCAGAATGACGGGCTGCGTAAGCACATGCTGTCAGTGGAAGGGGCCATGCGTGCATATGCTCGGCACTATGGTCAGGACGAGGAGTATTGGGGAACGCTTGGGCTGATACACGACTGGGACTGGGAGATACACCCAACAGCCGAGGAGCATCCCTCTAAGGGTGCGCAGATGCTGCTGGAGATGGGCTGGCCCGCAGATTTCGTGAGGTCTATTCTCTCGCATGCCTCCTACAGCGGCGTCCCCAGAACAGAACTGCAAGATCATGCGCTCTTCGCTTGCGACGAACTGAGTGGACTGATCGTCGCTACTGCGCTGGTGAAGCCGAGCAAGTCGCTGGCCGAGGTGGAGGCGCGCTCGGTGATGAAGAAGATGAAAGACAAAGGCTTTGCGCGCAATGTCAGCAGGGACGATGTCATAGTGGGGGCGCAGGAGCTTGGGCGGCCTCTTGATGAGCATATCGACTTCGTGGTACGCGCCTTGCAAGACATATCGCCGACGCTCGGTCTCTAGGGCGCTGAGGACTCGATCAGGTGGAAGGTATCGCGCTCTTACTCAACACAACTAATATCACAAACAGGAGGCTCCAGATGGCAACAGGTAAAGTCTACTACAAGGCAGCGCGTAGGCCACGTAGCGAGGCGGGAAGTGGTCCCGGCTATGAGGAACGCATATCCTGGATCCAGGGCGATTTGACCTTCGAGGACCGGTATGTGCGAGCTGTTGCCCATTCCGATGAGAGCGGCACCCGTGCCAAGACGTACGATTTTGTGATACCCTGGGGGAGCATTCTTTATATCGAGATGGACACGGAGCTTTAGCAGCCCCGCCCGACCTTCTGCTCTGGGGACATGAGCCACTTACGAGACCCCCTGTGGGTCTCTTTTTGCTGCTGCTTTCCTTGACAGATGCCCGCCGTGCTTTTTATAATGAGGCTTGAGGTGCCGCCGCTATGGGAATGCCAAGAAAGCCTCGTCGGGCATGTGGCGCCTATAGTAAGCAGGTGTCGCGCCCTGAAAAGGTATTTTGCAATAATGTGTGCCAGCAGATATATGCCTGGCGTGCTTACATAGCTAGATGGCAAGTTGGCGAAGTGACAGGCAACAAGATAGATGGTGATGTGTCGGACCATGTACGCAGATACCTTTATGAAAAGTATGGGGAACGCTGCTCACAATGTGGTTGGGCCGACAGAAATCCGGCTACCGGGCGCGTGCCGATATGTGTAGACCACATTGATGGCGATTGGCGCAACACAACAGAAAATAATCTGAGACTGCTCTGTCCGAACTGCCATTCGCTTACATCCACCTACCAGGCCCTCAACAAAGGCAAAGGACGGCCCTGGCGATACAAGAAGGTACGTGACACAGAGTATACAGCGAGATAAGTACAGATAAGTAAATCAATAATCGCCGACGTAGCTCAGTGGTAGAGCAGCTGTTTCGTAAACAGCAGGCCAAGAGTTCGAATCTCTTCGTCGGCTCCCATGTTAAACTCAGGAGCCTCTTTCGTTGTTTGTACAACGTTTACTTTCTTGGTTTCCTTGATTGACCTTGCGTTACTCTGTTGACAAGCTTGAGGTGCAGTAGGCTGATCAAACCAATCGACTCCGTCTATCCTCTCTCGGGCGTGATGACTGCATAGGCATAGCTTCTTACCACTGACGTGATGCGGCTCTTCGTACAAATGGGTAGACGGGTAGTTCCATACAGTAATCAGACCGCCACGCCGAATAGAGTTGTTACCCTAATTTTACGGGACGAGGTCGGAAGCCCACGCAAGCGCAATCAGGTCATGCCTGCCTCCTTCGCCAGCACTATCGCCTCCAGTCTACTGGTCACTTGAAGTTTGCTGAAGATTGCAGAGATGTGATTGCGTACCGTTTTCGGGCTGATTACCAGCTTCTCAGCAATTGCCTGGTTAGTGTAACCCTGGGCAATCAACGACATGACCTCCCGTTCTCGCTCCGTCAGGTCGGGGAACGGCCCTGCGGGACTTGCGGGCCGACGTGCGCTGAAGTAATGTATGAGGCGCTGGGCAATGGCCGGGCTGAAGATAGCCTCGCCCGTGCTAACCACCTTGATAGCCTGCAGCATCTCTCCTCCTTCGGCACCTTTGAGTAGATAGCCCCGCGCCCCGACCCGCATAGCCGCCAGCACCGAATCGTCGTCGTCGAACATGGTCAGAACGAGAATGCGGACTGCCGGTTGAACGTCCAGGATATGCCGGATAGCCTCGACGCCGTTCAGCCCTGGCATATTCAGGTCCATGAGAATCACATCCGGCTGCAAAGTGGCTGCCTGCGCAATAGCTTCGTGACCTGTGGTGGCTTCGCCTGCTACCTCAAGCGTTGGGTCCGCTTTCAACAGGGTCCGTAAGCCAAAGCGAAAGACGGGATGATCATCAGCAATTAACACGCGTATCAAGTAGTGACTCCTTGCCCTGCGATGCTCAACGATAGGGGAGACGCGCCACCACCCGAGTTCCGCTATCTCCCTTCTCTCCAGAGCCGGTAATGATCTGCCAGCTACCGCCCAACTCTTCAGCGCGCTCGCGCATCGAGGTAAGGCCCACGCCTGACCGGCACGCGGGCGGCAGGCCCAGGCCATCATCGCAGACCTCGATGACGAGTTCGTCGGCGCATGCCAGAGTGACGCTACACGTCCGTGCATGGGAATGCCGCACGACATTGGTCAGCGCTTCCTGCACTATGCGGTAACAAGCGACTTCAACTGCGGCAGGCAAGGGTGGCATGGGATCGGCTGCTTCGAGAGCGAAGTTGATACCGCTGGCCCGGTTGTGTGCAAGCTGCTGCTTGATGGTCGCCACCATGCCAAGATCGTCGAGCGCGGGCGGGCGCAGTCCGTACACCAGGCGGCGAATGTCACTGACGGCCTCCTGCACCTGAGCGCTGGCTCTCAGCAGAATGCTCGCGGCCTCTTTAGGATCGTCGTACAGCAGCATCTGAGCACTCGTTAGGAGCAGGGCTTGACTCGATAACTGCGGACCCAGGCCGTCATGTAGATCCCGCCGCAGCCGTCTCCGCTCTTCCTCTCGTGCCGTTATCAGGCGTTCGCGGGCGTGTTGCAGATCCTGTGTCAAGCGCTTTAGCTCCTCGGTGAGTTGGACCCCGTGGACAGCAACGCCTACCTGTCGGCACAGGTCGTCAAGCAAGCGGTGATCAGCTGGAGAAAAAGATTCCCCTGGGCGGCGTGGCGAAAGGATCAGATCGCCAACCCGTTCGCGCTGGTAAACCAGAGGGAAATAGACCAACCCATCATCGGCGCGTCCGTGGCTCGCGACCAGAGGAAAGCTATCGCCTTGCTTCAGTGTAATCGCGGCATAAGGCAGTCTCAGAGCCTGGGCCACAGTTTCCACGATAGTTGCAAGGACCGTCTCCGGTGTGAGGCTCGCTTCCAGCCGTTCCCCGAGGCGCGCCAGCGACGTGTACGGGGTATCCCGCTCGCCATACATCAGGCGATTGACGCCGTTCTGAAGGCACTCGCGCAGAGGCTGGAAGAGAACCGCCACAAAGCCGGTGACTAAAACGGAGACGAGCATGCTGCCCTGCGCCTGTAAAAGCGCGCCCAACAGCCCTACCACGAGGACATACAGGGCGACAATAGCGGACGTGAGCAGAGCGTAAACAAGAGTGCGATTGATAAGAAGATCTATGTCCCACAGCCGGTAGCGTAGTATGGCAACACCGAGCGAGAGCGGCAGCGATAGCAGAACAAAGGCGAAAGCAGCCCAGGTCACAAAGTACAGTGCCGTGCCTGGCTGAAAGAGTGTATAAAAAGCCGTGAGGAGGAAGACCAGAGAAAGTGTGCCGGCGGCGGCGAAGGTCACTCCAAAGACAACCCATTTGCTTTGCTGGCGCTGCAAACCTGTTGATACCCGCCGGTAGCGGTGGACTTGCGCGCCAACAAGGGTCGCCAACATAACAGGGAACAACCAGGCGTTGACCGTAAGCAGGTAGGCAAGAAATCCGGAGGGCAGTCGATCTCCGGGCGCGACCTCCGTATATATCAGCAGCCCCGCACGCATGATCCACCCTGTCATCAACCAGCGCGTCCAGGAAGGCACGAACCGCCCATCCGGGAAGAGGTAGAAAACCAAGCTAAGGCCGGCCTCGCCGAGATGGCCCAGGAGATGAAAAAAGAGGCTCTGGGGCAGCGGAAGGGCCAGGCCCGGATAGATGTTGCCGAACGGGAACATCACCAGAGTAAAAGAGGCCAAAAGTGCCAGCCGGTTCTCCGGCTTGCGCCAGAATAGTACGGCGGCTACACTGAGAAAGCCCAGGAGGTAGAAGGTGCTGACCAGGATACGGTAAGCAGCGTAGAAATCCAGGGAAAGGCCCAATGACTGGAGCGTACGTAGTCCTACGGAGCTAAGTTGCTCTGATTGCTGATCGCCTTGCGCGGTGAGGAGATGAAGGAATGCGCTGTAGACCGGGATGTTGAGCGTGAAGAGGAGGAGCACCAGCCCCACCAGCACAAACCAGAGCACCCGTGCCATTGCTAGAGTGGGGCCGCGTAGGTCCGAGACCGTGTGCGCGTCAGACGCCTTCTGGCGTGCCCAACCTTTGATAGTTTCTGTCGCTGGCTCGACCAAGTGCATCCCGGCTCTCCCACTCCCCATCAGGTTTTCCATTCTACCACCCGTGCGCGGAGATGTACATCTCTCGCGCACGGTAGCCGTCTCCGGGTGGTTGTTGGCTATGCATGTATGCGTGCAGCGCTGCCCGCCACGTCTGACGAAGACATGGCCCTGGTTTCTGGGGCTGATATAGTGTTCAGCCCCAGCCAGGCCAGCCCTGCCGTCAGAAGTACAACCCCTGCGTCTTCGACGTGTGGTAGACCGTGGCCGAGCAGGGCCAATGCGCCGGCGATGATAAGCGCCCCCGGCCAGCGCGGCAGTCCACCGGCACGAATGGTGGCGATGCCCAGCAGGATACCTCCTGATGCACACAGCAGCGCCCCAGTCAGGAAAGCCAGGCCGACACCCATCGGCGCGTTCTTGGTGACGCCTGGCACCTGTCCCTCTAAGGCAGGAAGTACCAACCCGTGGAGCAGGCCGCCGAAAACTCCGAAAATGAGGAAGAATAGTGTGATGCCGGCCGTCCCAAATAGACCCATCAAGCTAAGCGAAGGTGCGTTTCGGGCGTAGATTCCTGGTAACCCAAGTGCTACCAACATGCCCCCGGGCGCCCCGAGGAACCACCCTGATGCTACAAAGGTACTGGTAGGATTATCCCCTGCCAGTACGCGGATTATAGTCCCGATTGCTATAAGCAAACTCCCCAGGAGCAAGCTGATGCCGCTCAAACGATATAAGGTTGCCGATGACATTGTCAATACCTCCTTATTGATGTCCCCCTTTGCAGGCAACACCTGGTAATGTAGAGTGTGGCCCCACAGAACGAGGCCACCTTCGTTCTGGACATAGGATACCTCCTGGGCAGTTGCTACGGATGGGACAACGATCCTATTGAAGATAGGATTATATCTCCCACCCCTGGACCTATCGGTTACCCCTGGGCCATTCTGCCTCAAGGTCCATCGAGGACAGACCCTATGAGGTTCAGCTATTTGCACCTGGAGTTGTGCGCAAACCCTGGTGTAGGCTTCGTGTATGTATGATCCATGCGAATTGAGCGAGCAATCGACCACTTTGATATAATGGGGACTGTGCCCGTATGCAAAGTGCGTACTAAACCGGCACGAGGAGCATACGATGGCTCGACAGGGCAAAGGTTCTAAGCCGCGATCCGTTTCCACCACGGGCAGCAATGGCAAGGCCTCAAGGAGCATAGCCGGCATTGGCGATAGCGCCCCTGCTACAAATGGTGTGGGAAGTGTAACCACCGAAAGCACAACTGTAACGACGACGTCGCCCGGCAGGCGACGCAAGCTGTCGTTGTGGCGGCGCATACTTTATGGAGTTGCGATTGTATTTGTGTTACTGATCGCCGGTGTAGGCGGTTTTATCTGGTATACGGTCCAGAAGTCGCAGCCCACAGTCAACGGCAGCGCACAGCTAAAAGGGCTATCAGGGCCAGTTACCGTCACGAGGGACACTTTCGGCGTGCCCCACATTGTAGCGGCCAATATCAGCGACCTGTATGCAGGCGAAGGCTATGTTCACGCTCAGGACCGTCTTTTTCAGATGTTCCTCTTTAGAGCCGTTGGAGAGGGCAGGCTTTCCGAGACGTTCGGAGGGGGCCAACTCGATACTGACCGCTTTTTACGTTTCGTCGGTTTCCGGCGTGCGGCTGAAGCTGAGACCAAGCAATTGCCTGCCGATGTTCGCTCGGCGCTGGAGGCTTATTCGCGCGGCGTGAACGAATTTATTCACACCCACGCAGACTCTCTGCCACTTGAGTTCGGCCTACAGGATATCAAGATGGAGGATTGGCAGCCTGTCGATACCATTGCGTTCGGCAAGCTGCAAGCCTGGGACTTGAGCAACAGTTGGAGTGATGACTTGCTGCGATCTGACGTGATCGCCAAAGTCGGAGCCGCAACGGCTGCCAGGCTATTTCCACAGTACCCGCAATCGGGGCCTTTTATCGTTTCCAACACCAGTAGCGGCTTTGCCCTGCCTGCTTTACAGGCGTATAACAACAAAGTCAAGCCCTGGCTGCTCAACATGGGGCTCGACGGGCTCGGATCAAACAACTGGGTGGTTGACGGCAGCAAGTCAACCACGGGCAAGCCTTTGCTCGCCAACGATCCTCACCTGGCAGCGCGCAATCCTTCTATCTGGTACCAGGTACACCTATCCACAAGCGACGGCAAGTATGACGCTGTCGGCTTCAGCTTCGCAGGCGCGCCGGGCATCATAACCGGGCACAACCAGAATATAGCCTGGGGTGTCACGAATACCGGCACCGATGTGCAAGATGTTTTCCTTGAGAAACTCGATCCTGCAGGTCACCCAGCCCAGTACCTCTCGGGCGACAAATGGCTGCCTATGCAGGTAATCACTGAAACCTTCCTCGTGAAGGGAGGTGATACCGTAACAAACACGGTGCGTATCACCGGCCACGGACCTCTCCTCAGTGACTTTGTTGCCAGCGCGCCCGTAACGTCGACCCCCGGCATTTCATTGAACGGTCAGCCTTATTCGATGCAGTGGACGGCTGCCAAGCCTGGCCATTTGTTTGAAGCGGTTTATGGACTGCAAACCGCATCCAATTGGGACCAGTTCAGGGC
>JALYYZ010000401.1 GCA_030945985.1 Chloroflexota bacterium | reverse complement strand
GTATGCAGGTGGTTGGAACGATGCGCTCGCCGGGAAGCCGGACCCTTTGTTTCAGTACCACCATCAGCCATTTGCCTTCTTCGCCACCTATGCGGACGGTACCACCGCCAAGAGCACGCACCTGAAGGACGAGCAAGATTTCATCAGCTCCCTCACATCGGGCAACTTGCCCGCCGTGTCGTACATAAAGCCCCTCGGCCCTGATAACGAACACCCCGGCTATGCGAGCCTTCTACGAGGCCAGCAGCACGTTGCCGACCTCGTGCAGGCTGTGCAGAGCAGTCCTTATTGGGCCGACACCGCGATCATCATTACATACGACGAGAACGGAGGCCGCTGGGACCATGTTGCCCCGCCTGCTGTTGACCGTTGGGGTATGGGTACGAGGGTACCAGCAATTATCATCTCCCCCTTCGCGAAGAAGGGCTACGTCGATCACACCCGCTATGACACCACATCTATCTTGAAGTTGATCGAAAACCGCTGGGGCCTGGCTCCGTTGAGCTCTCGTGACGCAGCGGCTAACGACTTGAGCAACGCCTTCGACTTCCAGCAGGGCGCCACACCCACGCCCACTCTGGCACCGGCTACGGCAACGGTGGTCGCCCCATCTGCCACGTCTCAGCCGGCACCACCTACCAACGTGCCGGCACCGATTACCCAGGAGCCTGCCACACCCAGTCCTACTGCGGCTCTTGAGGCTGCCACGGCGGCACCAACAGCACTGCCGACATCTGTGCCTACTGGCATGCCACGCACCGGTACCGATGGTTTAACCGCCGACTTGCTGCTGAGCCTGATCGCAGGCATGATCACTATCACCGCGGGTATCGTGGTACGCAGGTGGCGAACCCTTTAGAGAAGCAGTCGCCACGCCAGAGGGGAGCATAATCCGTTCGATTATGCTCCCCTCTCACTATTTTGTTCAACAGGCTTCTGTGAGCGCCCGTCTGTCGCCCCTGTAGGGAAGGACCCGCAATGGGGGCAAACTGGGGGCAAACAAAAAGCTCTGACAGATCCGAAAATCCCTCAGAGCCTTTGTACTTCTTGCGAAGTGCCCTTAATATACACGATGTTTGGCGGCTTGTCAATAGGTAAACCGAAAATTGCCGCAAATTCGCTTGAGAACTTCAGTAGATGAACCGCAGATGCCTGGGACGCTTTGCACGTCATGCTACCAGAGCAAGGCTGCCTGATCTACGGAGCGCCACATGATATAATGCCTGCGAATAGCGAGGCACAGACCTTATGAAGACAAATCAACCTCATCAAGACAACTCCCAGGCCACAATCCTTGTCGTAGATGACGAGCGGACCTTACTAGATTTGCTGGAATACAACCTCCAACGTGAAGGCTACCGCGTGCTCACGGCCTCGAACGGCAACGCGGCGGTCGACCTGGCGTATGCGGAAGAGCCGGACCTGCTCATACTTGACATAATGCTACCAGGCATGAGTGGTTTTGATGTATGCCGAATGGTGCGCAAGCGGCTTACCGTGCCAATTCTGATGCTCTCGGCCCGCGAAGACGAAATCGATAAAGTGCTTGGCCTCGAGCTGGGAGCCGACGACTACATGACCAAGCCTTTCGGTCTGCGCGAGCTACTTGCCCGTGTGCGTGCTATGCTTCGCCGTTCCGAGATAGGGCAGTTGGACCAGCCTGCGCCAGTTGCAGCATCCGCGTTTGCTGCGTCGCCCACTTCGCCACACGCATTGGATCAGCAACTACCGGCGGGGGGACTTGTTATCGACCTGGCGCAGCACACCGTCACTCGCGACGGAAAGAGGGTGGAGATGAAGCCCAAGGAGTTCGATCTACTGGCTTTCCTCGCCGCCCATCCACTGCAGGTCTTCCAACGCGACGTGCTGCTTGATCGTGTGTGGGGTTATGATTACGCAGGCGGCACGCGCACCGTTGACGTACACGTCCGCTGGCTACGCAGCAAGCTGGAGCGAGATCCTGGAAAGCCGGAGCTGATACAGACGGTCTTCGGGGTAGGCTACAAACTGGGTCAGGCGGTTGAACTACGCCAGCCTGCTCCTTTCTAGGATTTCGCATGCTTTCCCGTACGTGGACGCGCATAGCCTTCAGCTATTTCCTCCTCTTGCTTATAACCGCCTTGGCGCTGGCTCTACTACTGGGCGGCGAGTTCGACGCGCGCGAGGAAGCGGGCCTGCGGGCGCGCCTTATCGACCAGGCACATGGCGTGGCGTACGTCGCGGAGCCACTTTTCATTCGCGCAGCCTCGATCACTGAGACCACAAAGCTTGCGCATGCCATGTCGCAACTGTACGGCACGCGTGTAACCCTCATCCGTCCCGACGGTGTGGTAGTGGGTGACTCGGAGCAAGACCCGGCGCTTATGGAGAACCACGCAGGCCGGGCGGAGGTAGCGCAGGCGTTGGCCGACCCCTCCTCCGCAGGGAGCAGCAGCCGCGTCAGCGCCACCGTGCATCGCCCACTTCTCTACGTTGCCGTGGCCGTTACCGAGCCGGGCAACCCGGCTCCTAAAGGCGTCGCGCGCATAGCGTACCCGCTCACGTCGGTTGAGGGAGCCCGAGAAGCCTTGTGGCGCAGCCTTGCGATAGCCGCGCTGTTGATAACGCTGCCTGCAATCCTTCTGAGCCTCCTCTTGGCGAGATTGATAGCCGGCCCCATATCAGTTCTGCGCTCGGTGGCAAACCGTCTGGGCCAGGGGGACCTCTCCGCACGGTATAGGGCATCACCCAACGGGGAAATCGGTGCCCTGGGTTCCGAGTTCAACTCAATGGCAGGCAAGCTCGCTGGAACAATCATCGACCGCACCGCCGAGCGCAACCAGGTAGCCGCGCTCTTGGAGCACATGCACGATGGCGTAGTGGTCACTGATGTGCAGGGCAGGGTGGAGCGCATTAACAGGGCGGCTGCCGGCCTGCTCGGCCACGCCGGTCAAGCGCTGGAAGCGGTCGCGGGGCGTTCGCTGATCGAAGTAGCCCACAGCTACCAACTGCACGAGGCGCTCGGGGCCGCGCTTGCAAAGCCGAGCGAGAGGCAAAGGCTCACGCTTGAAGTTGCCGGGCGCAACGTTGAGGCGGTGGTGACGGTCGTGCCGGCTGCTGAGCAGAACCCGGTTGGTGAGATTTCGGGGGTGCCGCAAGGGCCATCCCTCTCCACTACAGGGCCACGAGGGCTGATAGTGCTGCAAGATATGACAGAGTTGCGG
>JALYYZ010000390.1 GCA_030945985.1 Chloroflexota bacterium | reverse complement strand
CCCCAGGGGCAGGCGAGATGGCGCGTCTGATTCGGTCGGAGCTCACGAATGAAGGTTACACAATTGCCCCACCCGAGTGATGCATGCCGGACGTACCGTTCATAAGCTGCATGGGCGAGTCCGGCCTCCTGGTGGAGCTTGGTACAACGCTCTCTGAGCAGACCAACACGAGGGTACATGCTCTCCGTCGTACGCTCGCGGAGCTTGATCTGGCAGGCATTGTCGACCTTGTACCGGCATACTCAAGCCTGCTCGTTCGCTTCGACCCGCTCAGGCTCGATGAGCACGAACTTAGAGCAATAATCAGCCGCCTTGCTGATAAGCCGGACGTGGCTGCCGGTGGAACGACCCGCCACGTCATCGTGCCCGTAAAGTATGGCGGCGAGTATGGTCCTGACCTTGAAGAGCTTGCACGGCTCCACGGGCTGACTGCTGAAGAGGCAGTGCGCTTACACACTACCACCCTCTTCCAGGTCTATTTCCTCGGCTTCATGCCCGGCTTTGCCTATATGGGCAAGGTGCCAGGCAAACTGGCGACCGGCCGCCTAAGTACGCCACGGACCGCCGTGCCTGCGGGCTCTGTGGGAATAGCCGGTGAGCAGACCGGAGTTTATCCTTTTGTGAGCCCTGGAGGCTGGCGTATCATCGGGCGTACAGCCCTCAAGGTGTGGGACAGCACAAGCGAGAGCCCTGCGCTCTTCTCGGCAGGCGACCATGTGCGCTTCGCGGCGACGGACGAAGAGCCGGCGCCCCCTCCCCGGCAAGGTGGAGATGGCCGGCGCCTCGCGCCGACCTTCCGCGTGATCAGCGCAGGCGCGCTCTCGACGATCCAGGACCTCGGCAGGCCGGGTCACGGCTCGCTCGGCATCTGCCAGGGCGGGGCGTTCGACCGCGAGAGTACACGCCTCGCAAACACCCTGGTGGGCAATCAGGAAGGGGCCGCTCTACTTGAGCTGACCTGGTCGGGTCCCGAACTCCTGGCGCTGCGTCCTACAACTATTGCGCTCACCGGCGCCGACCTGGGCTGCCAGATCGACGGCAGGCCGGTTCCGCTGGGCGTGTCCTGGTTCGTCCGTGCGGGTTCCAGCATCCGCTTCACGCCTGGACAAAGAGGAGGGTTACGGGCTTACCTGGCGGTAGCGGGTGGGTTCCGCGCCCAGGAGGTGCTCGGCTCGGCCTCCACATATCTGCCAGCAGCGCTTGGCGGTCTCAACGGTCGGGCACTGAAAACGGGCGACGAACTGGAGACGATGCCAACCTTGCATCCTCCTGCCTTTTTCGCGGGGCGAGTGCATTCTCTTCCGCTGAGGAGCGCCGGTGGAGCAGGTGCTGTAACAGAGCTGAAGTTCACACGTTTCACGGGCACGGGCGGCGTGACAAACGCGGTGTGTGATGCCTTCACGCACACGACCTGGCGTGTCACTGAGCAGAGTGATCGAATGGGCAGCCGTCTGCGGGCCGCAGTGGCTGGGCTGCCGAAAAGTACCGCAGGAGAATTGCTGTCGTTCGGGGTGGTGCGTGGGGCAATACAAATCCCACCCAGTGGTGAGCCCCTGCTGCTGAACGTAGACCACCAGACGACCGGGGGTTACCCCTTGCTGGGCGTAGTAGCCGAAGCTGATTGGGGACTGGTAGCGCAACTACGGCCCGGAGATGAGGTTCGATTCACCCAGGTGTCGGTGGAGCAGGCACGCCGGGACTTGAGCGCATCAATGCAGCGCCTCGACAGATCTGTTGGCCGGCTGTCAGGTTAGCAGGCATGCCTGTTGACAACTAGTGCAGCTTCATGGACCTCTTAGCTTTTGAAAGAAAAACAAAGAAATCAAAACCCTGCGGTTTTGATTTCTTTGTACCTGGAAAGAAGCGCTCTTTCCGCAAGAGGTGGCTGGAAGCTGCACCAGGGCGTGTTTGCAAATACCTCCCTGTCAATGAGTCACGGACTACACGATGTGAAGCTCTTCCGTGCCTCCCTTGCCTTCGGGACTGATCCGTGCAGCGGAGTCTGCCATGCGGGCTTCACAAGGTGTAGTCCGTGACTCGTTCATAGGGAGGTCTCCATCCACAGGGAGCTATTTGCAAAGACGCCCTAAAGACAGTCAGGTATCAACAAGTAATGAAGGCAGCAGCTCCCATATTATCTTAGGTGTGCTTCAGTCGACGAAACTCGTGGCTATGTATGACGGGTTCTAAGCCTTCGTATAAGGCCCCGTGCTGATGCGATGCGCACGACCGCCTGCACTGAATTCGAGGTTGCGCATGATGCCCACCTGGGCCCCTGCTTCTATTGGCTTGTTGCTGAGGCTCGCCACTGCTGCCGCGCCGTAACCCTCGATTGCTGCGGACATACCCCCTGAGCGGTAACCGGGCGATGTGCGCGCTTCGCCGGGATTTGGGTCCTCGCCCACGCCATAGTCCGGTGTTGTAGCCAGGCTCTTCCGGCCGCTGAGATTGGTCTCCATGTTTTTGGCCTCCTATAAAGCTTTGCGCTCTTTGTATTTGCCGAAGACGGCTCGCAGGGCGTCGCTGATCTCGCCCAGGGTCGCCAGGCTTTCGACCGACTCTATAATGTGCTGCATCAGGTTGTCGCTACCCCCTGCGGCGTTTCGCAGCCTCTCCAGGTTTGATTCGACCACTGCCTGATCCCTTTGCGCCCGTATCTGCTGCAACTGCTCCACCTGGCTTGCCTGTAGCGCCGGGTCTACCTTCAGCAGGTCCTCGTGGGGTGGCTCGCTTGCGCCGAAGCGGTTTACGCCCACGATAACGTGCTCGCCGCTATCGACGGCGCTCTGCCACTCGAAAGCGGCGTCCTGGATCTCATTCTGCTGGAAGCCCTCCTCGATAGCGGCTAGTGTGCCCCCCATCTTGTCGATACGCGAAAGGTACTCTTTGGCTTTCTCCTCGATGTTTGTGGTGAGGCTTTCCAGGTAGTAGCTGCCCGCTAGCGGATCGATGGTCGATGCGACGCCGGTTTCGTAAGCGATGATCTGCTGTGTCCGCAGGGCGATGCGGGCGGAGCGCTCTGTCGGTAGCGCGAGAGCTTCGTCCAGCGAGTTGGTATGCAGCGATTGCGTGCCGCCGAGTACGGCAGACAGGGCCTGCAACGCTACCCGAACGACGTTGTTCTCGGGCTGCTGGGCCGTTAGTGACGAGCCGGCAGTTTGCGTGTGAAAGCGTAGCATCATCGACTGTGGGTTCTTAGCGCTAAACCTTTCTTGCATAACCTGTGCCCAGAGCCTCCTTGCCGCCCGGAACTTGGCGATCTCTTCAAAGAAGTCGCTGTGGGCGTTGAAAAAGAAGGCCAGGCGTGGTGCGAAGCTATCTATAGGCGTGTCCCGAGAGACAACCTCCTGGGCGTAGGCGATCCCGTTGGCGAGCGTGAAGGCCACCTCCTGGGCGGCTGTGGAGCCCGCCTCACGAATATGGTAGCCGCTGATCGAGATCGGGTTCCAGCGTGGCAGGTGCGAGGCGCAGTAGGTGATGATGTCGCCCACGAGCCTCATCGATGGGGCGATAGGGTAGATGTACGTGCCTCGGGCCATGTACTCTTTGAGGACATCGTTCTGCACCGTGCCGCTGAGTGTTTTCTCGTCGATGCCTCGCTTACGCGCCACGGCCACGTAGAAAGCGAGCAGGATGCCAGCCGTCGAGTTGATGGTCATGGAGGTGCTGACCTTTTCGAGTGGGATGCCGTCGAGCAGGGCCTCCATGTCTCTGATCGAGTTGATCGCCACACCAACCTTGCCTACTTCGCCCTCGGCGAGTGGGTGATCGCTGTCCAGGCCCATCTGGGTGGGCAGGTCAAACGCGACCGATAGGCCGGTCTGCCCCTGCTCCAGCAGGTACTTGTATCGCCGGTTCGACTCCGATGCTGTGCCGAAGCCTGCGTACTGGCGCATGGTCCAGAGCCGTCCCCGGTACATCGTCGGCTGCACGCCTCGCGTAAAGGGAACGCTGCCGGGATAGCCCAGGTCGCGCTCGTAATCGAGGCCCTGCACGTCAGCAGGCGTATACAGCCTCTCGACGGGAAGCCCCGACTGGGTGGCGAATTCCGGGTGCCGCTCAGCAGACTTTTGTAAGGCTGGAGCGAGCACTTCCTCCGTCCACTTCTCTTCGCTGCGCCTTCTCGCTTTCTCTCCAGCCTCGTCGGACACCTTCTCCTCGCTCTCGCTCATAAGCGCGCTCCTGGTACCTCTTCAGACCTCAAGGTGGCGCTGCTTCTTTGAGAGCAAGACCCTGGGGCAGCTTCCCGCAACCTTTTAGCCGTGGAAAGAAGAACAAACAAAGTAAAATCCTGTGGGTATTGATTTGTTTGTTTTGGGAAGAAGCGCGCTTTCCACGAGAGGTCGCCCGAAGCTGCACAAGCACTGTTTCGATGAGAAGTAGAACCCGGCACAGCCTCCCGCGACCTCTTAGCTCTCGAAAGAAGAACAAACAAATCAAAAGCCACGGGGTTCTGATTTGTTTGTTCCTGGGAAGAGGCACTCCTGCGTCTTCTATAGACGGAAGAACGCTTCTGGCGCAGCACAACAGGCTGCATCATCGCAGCGTCACCAGGGGCTTGCCGCCCTCGACCACTGTGCCTGCGGTCACATGGACGGCCGAGATCTGGCCGTCGCGGGGAGAGAGAATGTCGTTCTCCATCTTCATCGCTTCGAGCACGACCAGCCGCTGGCCGCTCTTTACCTCGTCGCCTTCGGCCACAACAACACCCTTGACCAGGCCGGGCATCGGCGCCGAAATGGTCATGATGCCCGTCGCAGAGGCAGCTTTAGGCGCCACCTTCTGCAGGCGCCACTCGCGCTCCGTAAGCACTCTAACGTCGAAGCGGTGCCGCAACAGGGCCACCCTGAACCCTTGTTCGCGCTTCTCAACGTATACTTCGTAGCTTTTGCCGTCGGCAAGCAGGGAATATAAGCCTTCGCCGCTGCTGACCGAGGCGTGTACCGGCACGAAATCGGCATGAAGCGCCGTGTCGTCCGCGCCTTCTACCTGCTTGACCACTGTGCCTGAGCCGGTCTGGGTCACGTCGAAGCCGACCTCTGTCTCGCCGATCTCGATATAGAACCTGGCCATCTACCTCATCCCCGCTTTTCGCCCCGAGAGTCGCCAATTACTCCCCTGTGCATGTCCGGAGTCCTCTTTATTTCCGGCTCTGACAGCCGAGCCCGACAGTGTGCGCCGCTCGGCAATCATGGCGCCCGTAACCGCAGCTATGTGCTCGGGTTCCTCGCTATCTTCATGGCTTGCCCGCCCCGTCTTGCCGAGGAAACGCTCCACAAAAGCCGTGTCGAGCTTGCCGCGTTGAAAATCTACCGAGTAGGTCACGCCCAGGTGGAAGGGGATATTGGTCTGCACCCCGACTATGCGGTACTCTTCCAGAGCGCGGCGCATCCTCAGGATAGCGTGGGCTCGTGTAGGCGCCCAGACGATCAGCTTTGCCATCATGGGATCGTAGTAAATAGAGACGCGCCCGCCTCGATAGATGCCGCTGTCGACGCGCACTCCTGGCCCGCTCGGCTCCGAGACTGAAGTTATATCGCCCAGTGAAGGGGCGAAGTTGTTGAAAGGGTCCTCGGCAGCGATGCGGCACTCGATTGCGTGTCCGGACAGAGTCACATCGCCCTGGCTGATGCGCAAAGGCCGTCCTGAGGCGATGCGGAACTGCTCGAGCACCAGGTCAATGCCGGTGACCAGTTCTGTCACAGGGTGCTCCACCTGCAAGCGAG
>JALYYZ010000352.1 GCA_030945985.1 Chloroflexota bacterium | reverse complement strand
GCCGTAGCCTGTGTCATGGGCGACGGCGATATCCAGATAGCTGTTGTTGTCTATGTACCCCAGGGTTATTGCGTTGTTAGCATAGCCGCCACTCGAGTTTATCACTGAGCCAAAACTTGGGCCGGCGCATGATTGCGGTGCGCTCACGGGGGACCACAGAGAGGTAACAGGTGCTAGCGCGCTCGACGCCGAGGCGCGCCCAACCAGTGTCATAACTACCAGGATAAAGAGACTGAGCACGGCGCCTGCCGAGATAACTAATGTAGCCTTACCGCGAACATGGGTCGCCGGATCGTTCGCCTGTGATGAGATTTTCATACCGCTTTGCTCCTTGTCGTTAGCTTGTGCTCTCACCATTGCCTCAAACATGTGCCTTCTCGTGCCGGTGTCTTTTTTCATTTTCCTGCTCCCCTTCCTAAACGTTGATGCGAAAACTATCTCGCTACACTGAGCACCATGGCGCTAGATCCACCATGATCGGCTGCCTCTTACATCATAGGGGCAATCCAGCTATAATGGGTCATACAAGAATGACACAAAAATGACACATCCCTCCTATGAAATAGAAGGTTTTTGCTTGCTGTGGGTGGTTCAGGTGATACAACTGATGCACAACCGCTCGGGTCCTGGCTCAGGCAGCGCCGCAAAGCGCTCGACCTGACGCAGGACAGCCTTGCCGAGCGCGTCGGCTGCTCGCGTGCCTCTATACAGATGATCGAGCAGGGGCAGCGCAAGCCATCTCGGCAAGTGGCCGAGCTTCTCGCTGAGGCTCTCCTCATTCCCGAGGCTGAGCGGGACGCTTTCCTGGCAAGGGCAAGGGGGATGGTACCGGGGATGGTACCGGCGCCCGAAGATGGCGTGGTTGCACCTGATACCACAACTACTCGAGTGCAACAGCCTCCTTCTATCCCACACAACCTGCCTGCCCAACTGACTGCCCTTATCGGACGCGATGAGGAAGTTGCCGCAGTTGAGGGGATGCTACGTGGTGGAGCCCGCTTGATTACTCTGACAGGTCCTCCCGGCGTCGGCAAGACACGCCTGGCGATAGAGGTTGGTGCCACACTTGGAACCGGTGGCGGCAAGAGGGAATCCGTCGAGGGCGTCTTCTGGGTGCCTCTCTCTGCTGTGACCGATCCCGCTATGGTGGTGCCCTCAATAGCGAGGGTGTTAGGTATTGAGAGCGTGGGCACCCAGACCATGACGGAGACCCTGACGCTCTTTCTCAGGCACAAGAAGATACTTCTGCTCCTTGATAACTTCGAGCAAGTTATAGAGGCCGGTGCCGACATGGCCGATTTACTGGCGGAGTGTCCCGGCATCGCTCTGCTGGTAACCAGTCGAGAGGCACTAAGTTTGCGTGGTGAGCGCGGCTTCGACGTGTCGCCGCTGCCCTTCCCCGACCAGAGCGACGCCTCCTTAGAAATGCTGGCTCAGAGCCCTTCTGTCGCCCTATTCGTAGAGCGCGCATACGCGGCTGACAGGAGCTTTTCTCTGACCCTGAAGAACGCCCATGACGTGTCGGCCATTTGCGCAGAACTTGAGGGGCTCCCCCTCGCGATAGAGTTGGTCGCAGCGCGTACAAAGATGGTCCCGCTCCACGCGTTGCTGGCCCGCTTGCAGGAGACGCACGGCCAGCCCCTCCTTAGCCTGTCATCAGGAGGGGCGCGCGACCACACCGGCAGGCACAAGACCTTGCGCGACGCTATAGGCTGGAGCTATAGCTTGTTAGAGGGCGACGAGCAGACGTTGCTCAGGCGGCTGGGGGTTTTTCTCGGAGGCTTCACATTGCCTGCGGCTGAGGCTGTTTGCAATCCGGATGGCGCCCTCAACATCGACTTGTTCGAAGGCGTCTCGCAGCTATTGCATAAGAGCCTGCTGAAGCGCGAGATCACACAGGATGAAGAGCCTGGGGAGACAGAGGGAGACGGTCGTTTCTCTATGCTGGAGACGATCCGGGAGTACGCCCTGGAGCGTCTAAGAGAGAGCGGAGAGGAGGAAGCTTTGCGGCTTCTTCACGCCGAGTACTTCCTGGGCATGGCCACAAGACTTGACCTAACCGCCGTTGGTGAAAGTGAAAACGTCCTGTATCGCCAACTCGACCGGAACCACGATAACCTACGAGGAGCACTTACCTGGTCAATTGAAAATCGGCGGATGGACTTAGCCGCGCAGTTTGGCGCTTCCTTGCCCCGTTACTGGGAGCTCAGGGGCCATTATAGCGAGGGCCGCGACTGGGTCGTGCGAATATTGTCGGCACTGAGCCTATCAGCTAAGCTGGATGCTGAGGCGCGTGCAAAACGCGTGACCCTCCTAATGTGGGTGGGTCGTCTAAGCCTTTATCTGAGCGACTACAGCACAGCGCGCTCTTCACTAGAAGATTGTCTGGTCGCCGCAAGCGAAGAGGACCTGGATGAGTGGAGCAGCCACGCCCGATTTCACGTGGGCCTCGTGACCTGGATGCAAGGTGATTATACGGCAGCGCGAAGGCTGCTGGCAGATTATCTGATTACAAGGCAGGCGTCCGGTAACAAGGTAAGTATCGCAGCCGCGCTCTGGATACTTGGTAATGTGGCAGGCGAGTGCGGAGAATTCGAGAACGCTGAAAGCTTGCTCAGGGAGGCCGTAGCTCTCGGAAGGGAAGCAGCCGACATGTACACGGTCTGTGGCTCAACGCGCGATCTGGGGGCGGCTCTATGCTACGCGGGCAAGTACAGAGAAGCGATGCATCTGCTTGAGGAGGCGTTCTCCTTAGCGCAGAGTGCTAAATTCAAAGTGGGAACGGATTGGACCTTGTGCGCCATGGGACAGGCCCTCTTGGGTCTCGCCAAATACAGCCGCGCCGCAGAACAGTTCAAAGCCAGTCTCACGCTGGCGCGTAAGCTGGATAAGCACCGCATCGCCGACTGCCTGGAAGGTTTGGCTGAAGTTGAGCTTAGGCAATCCAACGCTGACGGGAGCGGGTGCGAAAAGTCGGAAGGGTACACCGAGCGTGCAGCAGTGTTGCTTGGCGCTGCAGAAAGAGTAAGGCGCATCCTCCATATGCTTATAATCCCGGTGAGAGCACCTGTGCGAGAGAGGCTGATCGCGGAGGCGCAGGTGCGACTGGACGCCGCAAAGTATGAGCGAGCATACGGCATCGGGTACGGCATGAGCCTGGACGAAGCGATCTCAGCCGGCCTGGATCAGTTGCCTGAGATCAGCCGATGAGTGGCGAACAACCTGTTGTGTGAGCGTTGCTTGGGCGGCAGTTGAGAGATAGCCGCACTGATGGCCGCGCTTGTCTCAAGCGACTCTATACGTTCTTCCAGGCCTGCCCCCTCGTGTGCTAGAGACGTGACGCCATGCGGCAGACTACTCTCGAGCGATACTGTGCGAGATCGCTTCATGCTCGCCTTGAGTGCGCTATTCACAACGCTGCGCAGGAACCAGGGACCGAACGAGCGCGTTTCGTCAAAGCCGCCTATGCACTCGTAAGCAGTTATAAAGGCGCTCTGCACAATGTCTTCGGCGAGTGCCCGGTCTCGGCAAACAAGATAGGCAGCCTGCATGGCCTGTACCTGGTATTTCAACACCAGATACTCCAGGCCGTCAATGTTAGACTGCTTCAGTCGCCTGATTGCTTCGCGCTCGCCCACGGACTAAACCTCCAAATGACGTGGAGTTCGGTACTTGTTATAGATACTATCCTATTGGGGGCAAAATTGTTGGAAAGTGCCGCGAAAACAAGTGTGCAGGGCTCTCCTGGTACGCGTACAGCCTTTCAGACATGGCAAATTACTCAGGAGCAGGAAGTCTTGGAGTCACCCAGCAGGTAAGTAGCGCGCAAGCATAAAGCGCAACCCAAGGCACCTCCGATCCCCGACGTTGCGAGCACTCGGCGAAAAATGTACAACAATACATACAATGTCCGCAGGTGTGAAATATGTCGGAGCCACACCTCCAACTCAGTGGTCTACACATTATGATTACTCTGGAGTTAGTAGGATACTAGATCAGGAGTGGGCGGCTCTACCTCTAGCCACGAGGCGCGTCTACTATCAGAAAGTAGCGCGTGACGGCGTCTCCCATGTTCGCGAAGCGGTGCGGCACATCGGCCAGGAAGGCGGCTGAGTCGCCCGCCTCCAACGCAACTTCCTCACCGCCGACAGAACATGTTAGCGAGCCTTCAACCACGGTAAGGTGCTCCGCTGTGCCTGGTGGGTGAGCCGGAAAGAGTCCCGTCTCTGCGCCGGGCGGGATGCTGTACCATACGACCTCAACGCCGCGCGAGACGAAGGAAGGGGCAAGTAGCTCGCGCTCGATGCCTGTCTGCGGGTCGACCAGGCGCTGCCGTTCAGTCTCACGCACTACGCTCATGCCGAGCGCGGGTGCGGGCGCGCCTCTGTTCAGCAGGTCGGATACAGAGCAGCCCAGCGCTTCCGCGATCTGGCAGACAACTTTGATCGTCGGGTTCTTTGCCCCCCGCTCGATGTCTGAGAGCATAGCCCGGCTGATCCCGGCCGCGTCAGCTACCGCCTGCAAGCTTCGGGCCTGATTCGCGCGCCGTTTGCGAATAGCCACACCCAGTTCCATAT
>JALYYZ010000323.1 GCA_030945985.1 Chloroflexota bacterium | reverse complement strand
CCCTTAGCCTTTGCCTCATCAGCGATGGCGGAGGCGGCATCCGAGTCGACCGGGTCGAGCACGAGCACCTTAGCACCGTTGGTTAGAGCGGCTTCTGCCTGGCTCTTCTGAGCGCTGGCGTCCTGATTGGCGTTACTGTAGATCAGGTTTGTGTTGACATCGAAGCCGAGAGCAGTGAGTTTAGCCTTGAAGTTAGGCAGGTCCTGGCTCTCGTACCGAGCGGTCTTCGTCTCGGGCAGCAGGATCGCGATCTTTCCGCCTGCGGCCAAAGGTGCGGTAGTTGCGGGTGCAGTTGTCGCCGGCGCGGTCGTTGCGGGCGCAGTTGTATCAGTTGCTGCCGCAGGTGCCGTTGTGTCTGTTGCGGCAGCCGGGGCAGCCGTGTTAGTCGGTGCTGGTATAGCAGTTGGCGTAGCGGCATCCGGTCCGCACGCTGATAGCATCATGCCCGAAACGGTGAGCAGTGCTAGTAACGAAGTCTTTCCCTTGAACATCATTTTCCTCCTGAGTATCTTGCTTCATCTACAAATTGGCCCAATAGGCCGGTGCATTTAGGTCGGCTCCTTATGAAGAGCCATCTGGTCGTTCGTGTAGTCTGGGTTGCCGGTTCGCTGGTTGGCCCGCTGCTCACCTCCTTTGTGGCTGGCCTGCTGAATCGCGCCGGGTACTATCTTGTTCACGAACGGGTTTAGGCGATAGTTAGTTGATTGTTGCTTTCGGGCGCTGCCGGGAAATCTTTCTCGCAGTGATCGCCGCCTCGCGGTAGCCCTGCGAGATCACTGCTTCGTCGACTTATGCCACGCGGAGTTCAGTCAGCAGCCTGCCACGGGCTAGTGCTCGGCTCTTGTTGAGGACCAGCTGCGCGATAGAGCGCGACAGGTTGGGGCCGGTCCGCTTGCCGGTGACTAGTACCTCACCGCCTAAATAGTGAGAGTTTTGTTCCATAAATGCTCGCCCGTATCAACATTTATGAGACTGCTTATACTTTTATGAAACTGCTACGTTGCCGCTGAGGTAGTAGCTTGCCGTACCGGAGACGCGAGAGCAGATCGCTGTATACAGCGACTGTCTGACGAGGTGCGGTACCAGCGAATCATGTCCGTGGGCAGTGTTAGAAGCGCTTGCGTGCGCAAAAGCTGAGGTCGTGGCAGCGGCAGAGGCCGCATCATACCTTTTTGCCGGCCAAGCCCGTCAGAATAGGCGTAGACGGCAACGGCGGTTAGGCAACGTAAGAGAGCCCACGCAATAGCGGGGCTGCGGCGCAGAAAACGTCATATCTTGCATAAAGGTTCATCCTCCCGGGACTACCACGCCCAACGTCGAGCGTGTATTGCCTCAAACATCTGTGTTATACAGGAGCATTACTACGGGCCCAATGTGACCCACCGAACGATAATCCGCTCGGGGTGCTGACCTCTTTGACATGTGCGCAATCGCGCCGCCTTCAAATAAGCGGAACGTATCCAGGTGCCCAGTTTAGCAGCACATGCAAAAGCCAGAGTGCAGTAACTACATCATATCCGAAGCGAGCGCCTGTTTACAACCCCCTGTTTCCCTCAATGCAGTAGGGGGATTTCCCCTGCTTCTTCTGAGTCGCCGCAGACCCAGTGTGCAGAGCCAGGCCTATCCGCGCCGCCGAGCCTGCCGGAGTGGAATCACTGAGCAACCACTGAGCAACCAATGGATGTATTCGCCGCTTGCCCTGGCTGGTCAGGTTCCAGCTAGCGCCCAACCTAGATGTGCGTAATCACCAGTTCTCCACGCGACGACACCCGGACTCTTATCAGTCGATCAGGTCGGCAAGCACTTCGCGCAGGGCCGCGTTATCGAGGTCCTTCTTGTCTAGGAAAGCAACCGCGCCGGCATTGCGGCCCGCGCGGCGGAACTCTCGGTCAGGGTAAGCGCTGATCAGCACAGCTCGACCTTGTGGTGCCAGCTCTCTTATTCGCTGAACGCAGTCGATTCCATTTTCGTCCCCCAGTACAACGTCTACCAGCACGAGCTGCGGCTGGAATTCCTCGACCGCACGTAGCGCCAGCGCGATGTTTGAGGCTTCGTACACCACCGCTTGTGGGCAGTTCTTCGAGACCATGCGCCGCAGTTGGGTGCGATAGCCGGTATTATCATCGATTATTAGGATCACGGGGCGGGCAGGGCCTGCGGACTCTCCGCTCGCCGCCTGGTGGGGCAGCAATCGCGCGCCGGCCAGCATCTCAGGGTGGTGTACAGAGTAGTTGGCTGCTTCGAGCCTGCTCTGCACGTTGATCTGGCGGTACAGGCGCGTCAGGTGGTTCTCTATAGTTTTGACGCTTAGCCCTGTGCGCCGTGCCATGGCGTGATTGTCCAGCCCCTCGCTGAGCAATAGGAGCATATCCTGCTGGCGGGTGGTCAATGGCAACGCTGCCGGGGGAGGAGCAGTGTCGTGAGCATGCACCAGTTTGCGGACCAGCGGGCCACAGACCCAGGTCTCACCGGCCAACACTCGCTGTACAGCCAGCCTCAGATCGCTGAGCGGTTGGTCTTTCAGTTGGTAGCCGTTGACGCCGGCGGAAAGCAGACCCTGCACATACATATCATCATCGTACGCGCTGACCACCAGAATCTTCATCTCAGGGTAGCATACACGGATCTCGCGGGTCGTCTCGATGGGCTCAAAATTCGGCATTGTCACGTCAGTGACGAGCAAATCAGGCAAGGTCTCAGACAGGACCGACAGCAGCGAATACCCGTCGTTCGCTTCCCCCACAATCTTGATGTTAGAGAGGCGGCTGAGGGCGTTTGCTATCCCCGCCCGCACTACCGCGTGGTCGTCGGCTAGGACGATTCGTACATGGTTTGTCATCGATCTCCCTGGCACATTCTACACGTCTGTTCTCTCATACCGTGGCGGCGCGCGCCTTCAGCTTTGGCACGGGGATCTCGGCGTGAAGCGCCACGCCCCCGCCGCTATGGTTCTCCAGTTGGAAGTGCCCCTCGACCAGCGCAACGCGCTCGCTGATCCCCAGCACTCCGTAGTGCCCGCCCCCGGCTAATCCGGCCAGGTCGAAGTTGTGTGGCAATCCTCGCCCGTTGTCAGCGATAGATAGGGTCAGCATGCCGGGAGAAGAACGGAGCAGACTCACCCGCGCCTCTGTGGCCCCTGCG
>JALYYZ010000316.1 GCA_030945985.1 Chloroflexota bacterium | reverse complement strand
CGGCGTGACCACCGACAAGGTACTGGGAGTGCTGGCGCAGATACGTGGTAACCAGCGGGTGACCGACCAGAACCCTGAAGGCAAATACGCGGCGCTAGAGAAGTATGGCCGCGACCTCACGGAGGCGGCGCGAGCCAATAAGCTCGACCCTGTTATCGGACGCGATGACGAGATACGGCGTGTAATCCAGGTGCTGCTCCGGCGCACAAAGAACAACCCCGTGCTGATCGGCGAGCCGGGGGTTGGCAAGACTGCTATAGCCGAGGGGCTTGCCTTGCGTATCGTGCGCGGCGACGTGCCGGAGGGGCTCAAGAACCGCCGGTTGGTGGCCCTCGACCTGGGGGCGCTCATAGCGGGCGCCAAGTACCGTGGCGAGTTTGAGGAACGGCTGAAGGCGGTTCTCAAAGAGATCACCGAGTCGGACGGCGAGATCATACTCTTCATAGATGAGCTTCACACGGTGGTCGGTGCGGGCGCTGCCGAGGGGTCGATGGACGCCTCGAATATGCTCAAGCCGATGCTGGCGCGTGGAGAGCTTCATACGATAGGCGCTACCACGCTTGACGAATACCGTAAGCATATCGAGAAGGACGCCGCGCTTGAGCGCCGCTTCCAGCCTGTGCTCGTGGACGAGCCTACAGTGGAGGAGACCATATCTATCCTCCGAGGCCTCCGAGAGCGTTACGAGGTACACCACGGCGTGCGCATCACGGATGGCGCGCTGGTGGCCGCCTCGGTACTTTCCAATCGCTACATAACGGACCGCTTCTTGCCGGACAAAGCTATCGACCTTGTAGACGAGGCCGCAGCCAGGCTCCGTATGGAAGCCGAGAGTATGCCCGTGGCGCTCGACGAGGTGGAACGCCGCATCATGCAGTTGCAGATCGAGCGCGAGGCTCTGCGCAAGGAGAAGGATGCCGCCAGCAAGGAGCGTCTCCAAAAGGTGACACGCGAGATCGCCGACCTTGAAGAGAGTCGCTCGGAACTGCGCTCGCGCTGGCAGGGTGAGCGAGATGCCCTCAACGAGGTGCGAGACGTCAAGGAGCAGATCGAGCAGGCAAACGCCAAATTGGAGCAGGCCCAGCGCAATACCGACTTTGCAACGGCCTCGCAGATACAGTACGGGACCCTGCGCGATCTGGAAAGTCGTCTGCGCGAGCTTGAAGGCCGCACAGCCGAGCAGAACGGCAAGCGGCTCCTCAAGGAAGAAGTTGACAGCGACGATATAGCCTCTGTGGTGAGCCGTTGGACGGGAGTGCCAGCTGATCGGCTGCTTGAAGGGGAGATGGCAAAGCTGCTCCTGATGGAAGAGCGCTTGCACCTGCGCGTAGTCGGGCAGGATGAGGCTATCACTGCCGTGGCAAACGCCGTCAGGAGGGCACGTGCGGGGCTGCAAGACCCCAACCGGCCATTAGGCTCCTTCCTCTTCCTCGGTCCCACGGGTGTAGGCAAGACGGAGCTTGCCAGGGCTCTCGCTGAGTACCTCTTCGACGATGAGAACGCCACCATACGTATAGATATGTCGGAGTATATGGAGAAGTTCGCTGTCTCCCGCCTGATCGGCGCGCCTCCGGGCTACGTAGGCTACGACGAGGGTGGGCAGCTTACCGAGCCTGTGAGACGCCGTCCGTATTCTGTGGTGCTTTTCGACGAGATAGAGAAGGCTCACCCCGAGGTCTTCAACGTGCTCCTGCAGATCCTGGATGATGGGCGCCTGACCGATTCGCAGGGGCGCACGGTCGATTTCAAGAACACATTGATTATCATGACCTCCAACATCGGCTCGCAATATATAGTCGATCTTGGCCCAGGGCAGGAAGAGACAATGCGCACGAGAGTGGAGGAGGCGTTGCGTACACACTTCAGGCCCGAGTTCCTCAATCGTATCGATGAGACCGTTATCTTCCATCAGCTATCGCGCGAGCAACTGCGCCACATAGTTGACCTGCAACTCAACAGGGTGCGCAGACGGCTGGAGGAGCGCCATATAACACTTGACATAACACCTGATGCTATGGACCTCCTGGGCAACGAAGGCTTCGACCCTGTCTACGGCGCGAGACCGCTCAAGCGTGTAATCCAGCGCCGTCTGCTCGACCCACTGGCTCTGGAGATGCTGGAAGGCAAAGTGCGAGATGGCGACACTGTTGTTGTTGATGTACGTGGCGGCAAGATAGTGGTTGAGAGCGCTGCCAACGCTAACTCGAGCACGGAGGCCGCCACGGAAGCGGGCGTTGCTGCTGCCGCCGTCTAGCCGTCATCTAAATGGGTGCAGGCATGCGTACAATTTCATAGAAGCGTGGTAGGGGAGCGCATCCGAGCATCAGTTCAGAGGCGCTCTCCTGCTTATTCTGTTGAGAGACTGGCTGATGGGAGGGGGACGTTATGGAGGAGAGCCTTTCGGGGTCTGCCGGGCGCAGGTCTAAATTGCTAGAACTTGAAGTGGCTGTCGCCGAACTTGTACCGGCTATATCGGAGTCGCTGTGGGTCGGCGGAATGCACATGCACAATGTGCCGATGGCGCTGGTGCGGGAATGCATCAGGCAGGGCAAGCGCTTCGGCAGGCTATATGCAGCGCCTTCGTCCTCGCTGGCGGCGGACCTGCTGATGGGGGCCGGCCTGGTCGATGAGGTGCTGGTCGGCTACCTGGGTTACGAGCACCTGGGCATGTCCTCCTTATTCCGCCGGCTTGCCGAGGGTGGCGCGACAGGGCCGCGCATTGTTGACGCCGACTCGGGTAGCCTGGTCGTGGCTTTGCAGGCGGGTGCCTGGGGACTGCCTTTCGCACCGTTGCCCCCAGGTCTGGAAAAGACGGACCTTCCGTCTGCCTCGCCGCAGCAATATAAGCGCCTGCTTGATCCCTTCACCGGTGAGGAGTCTCTTGCGGTGCAGGCGATACGCCCAGCTGTGGCCCTTGTACACTGCCAGCAAGCGGACGAGTTTGGCAATGGCGTATTCAAGGGGAGCGCCTTTACGGACAGGTTGCTTGCCCAGGCAGCCGGTACGGTGCTGATGCAAGTCGAGAACATCGTTTCTAACGACCAGGTGCTGAAGTACCCACAACAAACAGCCATCCCCTCCTTTCTGACGGCAGGCGTGGTGCAGGTCAATTTCGGCTGCCACCCTACATCGTCGCATCGCTACTATAATTTCGATGACGTCCATCTGCGGCTCTACCTTAAGGCATCGCAAACCGAAGAGGGGTTCAAAATATACATGCGAGACTATGTGCTCGGGCCTGATGACCAGGAAGAGTATATGCGGCGGGTGCAGAACCAGGACTGGAGTTCGATTGGCGCAGAGACGGGCGGCGAAGAGGAGGGCAAGGCATGAGCGATGACTACAAGCCCGTGTTGCGGGCGGGATCAGACCCCCTGGTCTTCTTCAAGTATCCCGGAGAGGGAGGCGGGGAGATTTCCAGGGGGCAGGTGATAGCCGCCGCGATCTCACATGAGCTACGAGACGGTGAGACGGTAGTTATGGGCGCTAACAGCTTGCTGCCCCTGGCCGCCGCCCGCCTGGCACAGCTTACACATGCTCCTAACCTTACGATTATCGCTGGGGCGAGTGGAGGGATCAATACCCTGGTAGAGCCGCTCGTGCCTTCTTCCGGTGACTACTCGAATCTGATCGCAGAAGCGGCGCTTACATTCCCCGAAGTCCTTACGCTACAGATGGGCGGCAAGACAGACGTCTTCTTCGCGGGCGGAATCCAGATCGACAGGCATGGCGCTTGCAACCTTGCCTACATCGAGCGAGAAAGAAAGGTCACGCTCCGTGGCCCCGGATCGGCGGGCGTGCCATGGGCCGGGCGCTCAGGTCGTACTATCCTCTACACTACCACGCATACTACAAAGACATTTGTGCCGGAGGTCGATTTCGTCAGCCTTCCAGGCTGGAACAGTGGGCATGGTCCCGATCTAATCGTGACTCCTTTATGTGTATTCAGCTTTACAGATGCGAGAGAAATTCGGCTGGTGAGTATACACGCGGGAGTAACATCAGAGCAGGTACGCGCGAACACAGGGTTCAGCCTACCCGATGGAGATCCTCCTGAGACGCCTGCTCCGACCGCCCAGGAGCTGCAAATCATGCGAGCTTTCGACCTGGATGGTCTGCTGACAGTGGTCGTGTAGGCGTCTCCTGGGCTCATGATGCTCTTTCAAGCCGCCTGTGGCCTTACCTTCTCACAAATGGAAGAAGAATAAGCAATCGAAACCCGTAGGGTTTCGATTGCTTATTTTTCACCATGCAGCTCCTTTGTTCAAATCGCCCTATAGGCTCGGTCTTCGATAACTAAAGTGACTTCGGCTCTTTGATGCTAGCCGAGTCGGTCACAGCATTAGAAGTCGATAACCCGAGGTAAAAGAGAGTTTCATCTAGCGCTGCTGCAACCCTGGACCGGCTGTCACGTTCTACTGATAGGCGTTCTAACACGAGTAAAATGAGGCCAGTACGAAAACTTAGCGCGAAAGCCGAACATAAAAGCTATGTGAGGCTGGTGGAGGAAACGGTGATGGAAAACATTAATTTACAAAAGAGGATAGGCGGGGGATTGACCGCGCTGGTCATGGGCACTCTGTTGCTCGGGCCGGGCATGCAAGGCAGCCCTGCCCATGCGCAGGCTGCGGCTTTTGCGGACCCGGCGTTCCGCAACGTCTGGGAGCGCACCGATCTGCCGGTGTCGCAAAGCAAGGTGACCCGCACATGGGTGTGGGGACCCGCGCCCGGACAGTCGCTCAGGGAGCAGTTTGCGGAGGGGCGGAATGGCATCCATTTGGTGCAATACTTCGACAAGGCGCGCATGGAGATCAACGATATCGAGGGTGATCGCGCCAACCCATACTTTGTGACCAATGGTCTACTGGCCGTTGAGCTGATCAGCGGCAACATGCAGATGGGGGTCAACAAATTCCAGTCTCTTGCCCCGAGTAGCGCACAGATTGCCGGCGACCTGGGGTCAGACTCGCCTACATATGGGGCTTTACAGAAGGTGGCGTCGGTTGGGCTGCCGGGCCAGGAGCACAAGACCGCTCCTGTGACCACCGGGTCCGACATGCCGTCACAGCTCATGAATAAGGCAGGCGCTGTATCGAGTGTGACCTCTGCACCGCCGATGTCAGATGCCTTGAAGGCTGCGGCTTACGTGAATGAAACGGGGCACAATATACCGGCGGTCTTCTGGTCTTATCTGAACTCTCAAGGTCCCATCTACGAGAATGGCGCCTATCACAGCGGTCCGCTCTTCAACTGGATCTCTGCCTTCGGCTACCCAGTGACCGAGCCCTACCTGACGACGATCAGGGTAGCCGGCCAGGACCGCAGAATATTGTTCCAGGCGTTCCAACGGCGTATCCTCACTTACTCTCCTGGCAACCCTATAGGGTGGACCGTGGAGATGGGGAATGTAGGTGCCCAGTATTATAGCTGGCGTTATGAGACGCCGGTACCTCCGGTAGCGGTGTGCCAGAAGGTGCCCGTGCGAGGCTTTGGTCAAGTGTGGGCGGGTCATGCCGGCGTAAAGTCAGGCCTGGGCTGTCCTCTCTCGTACCCTCCCCTCGACAAAGAGCTGCCGGTTGTCACTGCTTACGAGCCTTTTGAGCATGGCGCAATGTTGTACATCAGCCGTACGACTTATGTACAGGAGAAGCTGATCTACGTTCTCTTTGATGACGGCACCATGCAGCAGTTTGACGATACATGGCGAGAAGGTGACGCCGTGAATGGCGGGCTAACCGCTCCGCGCAACCTGTACGAACCTGTACGGGGCTTCGGTAAAGTATGGCGCGAGGGAACAGGAGCAAGAGTGCGAGAGCGTCTCGGCTGGGCAACCGCTCCCGAGGCAGGCGCATCCGGGACCTACCAGCGCTTTGATCGGGGCGAGATGTATTCGTCCGGTACCGTAAAGAAGATCTGGGTCTTTTACGCTTTGCTCAACCCGAGTAGTGATCCCACTCCTGTACCTGGCGTCTCTCTATCGCCAAAGCGGTATGAGGTATACGACGATACCTTCACCCCATAGGGTACTTCGGCCCACCATT
>JALYYZ010000248.1 GCA_030945985.1 Chloroflexota bacterium | reverse complement strand
GTATGGTACACTCCGGTATGACCGCTGTCCTCCATGTCACTCCCTAATCGGAGCGCACGATCAGAGAGGTCACCAGGCAACCGGACATTCACTCATATAGGAACAAACAGGAGCCTCAGCTGGGGCTCCTGTTTGTTCGTCTTCATCTCTTATCTGCAAGGTTCGTTCACGAAGCGCCAGGCTCCGGCACATTTTACGTCTGAGCTTCGAGCAGTGCCGCAAGCTCCTGGTGATTGCCTTCGCGCGCTATGTCGTGTGCTGTCTTGCCTCCTACACTCGGGGCATTTGGGTCGGCTCCGTAGCGCAGGAGGAGTCTGGCCATGTGGAGATCGCCATTCTGGGCGGCCTCATGAAGTGGGGCGTAGTCGTCGGCTTGCGTGGCGTTGACGTGCGCGCCATGAGCGAGCAGAAGCTGAGATATTTCAAGTTGGCCGCTTGCTACTGACGAGTGGAGCGGCATTACCTTCATAGCATTACTGGATGCGCGGTTCACATCCGCGCCCGCGCCGACCAGCGCGTGGGCCACAGCTGGGTGTCGGAAAAAGGCCGACAGCCCGAGCGGGGAAAACCCATCGGGTGCAACGGCGTTTGCCAGTTCAGGGCTCTCTTGCAGAAGATGCGTAACCCGGTCTACCTGTCCGGCAGCTGATGCTTCGAAGATGTCGAGAGGCTCTGCATGCGGTATCAGACTGTCGGCAATTTGGGCCTTCCCATGGTAGAGGGCCGTAAGCACTGCTGACACGCCTTTCTCTGTCTTTGCCTTTGCCAACCCCGGATCGCCGTCGAGCATCTCTACGATTCGCTCCTGGTCGCCGCTGCGGATAGCCGCAAACAATTGCTCTTTCGTTTCCATGCTGATCTCCTTTTACTTGCCTTTATTCCCTGTAGTCTAGGTGACACTTGCTGCCGAGTAATGTGCTACGGCCTTCTGCGCGGCTCATGTGCGTGTGGCTAGTGCCCTACCAGGAAAGTATTAATGGTTTCATTCCATCTCACATGGTGAGATGGAATGTAACAAAACAATCACTATTTAGCTGGTGAGGTACTAGGGTGTGTTTGCAAATAGCCCACTGTAGGTATAGACCGCCCTAGCACAGTGTCTAAACCGATGTGATATGCGCGAGCATGGGCCTATTTGCCCCAGGCAGGCCACTGCCCATCTTTTACCAGGTTGGTCACGGCAGGATTGCCGGTGAAACTGAAATTCGCAATGATGAGGCCATTCGGCGCCCAGCGCATGCCGAGGGGATCACTCTCCATCTGCCCTGTCTCGGCTACCAGGCGATCACCACTGGGCGACCATGCGGGGTGATTGGTTAGTGGAGGCAGAGTGGAAACCTCTCGCCCGCTGCGCAAGCGCAGAGCCACCACCGGCTCACCCTGGGCAGTATGGCTCAGGTAAGAGAGTGGGTCGGTATCAGACCCCTGCCCGGCGGGTGACCAGCGTGGACCAGGACCCTCAGCATATTCACCGTTGCCTGTACCGATAAACTGAACCTCGTTTGCAAAAGGTGTGGCTTTGTCCTCGGAAACACCATATACAAGCAGCGCGCCGGTAAGGGTCTCCGAATACATGATGGTACGGCTGTCGGGCGACCAGTCAGGCTCTCCACCCGCCAGGTCACGGCTGTCTTTCGGATTGTTCGTGAGGGGCCATCGCAGCAACCTGAGGGGGTTGTTCACGCTACCTGCCACCACCCAGTTGCCGTCCTTCGACCACTGCACTGTGCGCACATAGGTAGGTCCGCGCGCCACCAAAGCCTGCTCAAAGGTAGCGATGAGCATAGGAACGCCTGATGCCCGGTTGCCGGATGCAGGCACGACCCACGCCTGCTCCACGCCGGGCCGTTGAGTAATATAGACCATATAACCCACCATCTTGCTGTCGCGCGTCCACCCGAGACGCTGGCGCTCGGTGAGATCGGTCTCGATCAGCTTACGAGGCATGCCACCTGATGAAGGGATCACATATAGATTGTGGTCGGAAGTAAATGCCACCAGGCTGCCGTCAGGTGAAGGTACAGGGGGGTCGGACACCAACAGGTCGGATAGCTGTCGCGCCCCCGAACCGTCGGGCTCGATACGCCACAGGTGGGTGGCTCGGACGAAGTAGATATGGCCGGAACCTGTGGCTAGAGGAGTGAAGCCCGGATCGGGCAGATTGCGCACAGGTGTGCCTAACCGTGAGTTATCGTTTTCCGGGTTGTTTGACCCAACGGTCGGGGTGGGTAGTTCAGGCGGCGGCTTCGGCACATCACAAGCGGAGGCAACAGTTATCAATAAAAGACAAGTGAGGAAGGCAAACGACAAACGACGCATAACAAAGTATAGCACAGAGGCCGGCTTCCAGGCATGGCGCCGTTGGGCGGGCATAGCAGCGCCTAGTGGAGCTTCCAGCCACCTCTTGAGGAAAGAGCGCTCTCTTCCAGGAACAAGCAAATTAAACCCCTTCTAGGGTTTTGATTTGCTTGTTCTACTTTCAAGATCTAAGAGGTCCATGAAGATTCACTAGGCGTAGACCATACATGGGTGCAAGCAGCAAATCGGGTATAATTATAGGTGAATAGTAGTGGTATGAACCCGGGACGTAGAGAGGATCAGGCGGCGGGTAATGAACGCTAGAGAGCACCTATATAAATCAGAGGCGATCGTCATACGGCGATCTGACCTGGGCGAGGCGGATAAGATCCTCACGATCTTTACGCCTCACTTCGGCAAGCTGCGCGTAGTAGCAAAAGGCGTAAAGAAGGTAAACAGCAGGTTGGCGGGACATGTAGAGCTCTTTACCCGTAACAGCATGCTGCTGGCCAAAGCGCGCAACCTGGATATCGTAACTCAAAGTGAAACAGTAGACACCTACCGTCCCCTGCACGAAGACCTTTCGCGCATAGCTCACGCATCTTATGTGGCCGAGATGCTCGACGCGCTCACGCCCGATGCCCTTGAGAATTACGCTGTATACAAGCTGACAGCCGAAGCCTTCAGGCTGCTGTGCGAAGACCCAAGCCCCGACCGTGTGTTGCGCTGGTTTGAAATGCAACTGCTTGGCTACATGGGATACTCGCCTGAGGTCACCATGTGTGTGGAGTGCCGCAATGAGCTGACGCAAACCACCAACAGCTTCAGTCCGGCGCTTGGTGGAGTTGTATGCGCGGCATGCCGGCGCACAGGCATGGGGCGTGATCTCTCGGTGAATGGCCTCAAAGTGCTGAGGATGCTGCAAAGGCAATCCTACAGCGCCGTAAGCCGCCTGCGCCTGGACGACGAACTGCACAATGAGCTGCGGGCGGTCATGGCCGGTTATATCACATACTTGCTGGAGCGTGAGCTACGCTCCACTCACTTTATCAAGAGCGCTCTGGCCTGAAGCAACATACCTCTTAATCCATTACTGCATAAAGAGAGCAGAGCACATCAATGTGCTCTGCTCTCTTTATGCAGTAATCGTTCCAGCTTCCCTACTGCAGCTTCCAGCCACCTCTTGGGGAAAGACCGCTTCTTTCCAGGAACAAAGAAATATGACCCCCAGGGTCATATTTCTTTGTTTTACTTTCAAAAGCTAAGAGGCTCATGAAGCTGCATTAGCCAACAAGATGGGCTGGCCTCAGAAAGTTCAAGGTATATTGGGCAGGATATCTATCTTACCAGTTGGGCCTCTATCTCGGCAGCGTCCATCACACGGCCATTTATATCTCCGGCGCGGTCAGTGCATAGGTAGGCTATTATTTCGGCGGGTCGCTCAGGAGAGACGAGCCGGCTCTTCTGCTTGTAGGCCGCAAAGATGGCCCGCAGGTTCGGTGAAATGTTCTCGTCGGCCCGTGCGCGCAGATCCTCTTGCATGCGGGTATCTACGACGCCCGGCCGCAAGGCCACGCATACGATTCCTAAAGGAGCGCCTTCAGCAGCGAGCAAGTGTGTGAAGTGCTCCACCGCCGCCTTGGCCACGCTATAAGGAGCGATACCAGGTAGAGCGGCGCTGGCAAGTGCTGAAGAAATATTTACGATACGTCCCCAGTGATGGCGTGTCATGTCGCGCATAGCCTCGCGAGAGCAGAGGAAAGCGCCGTTCAGATTGACATCGATCACACGCTGCCACTCTGCCAGGCTGAGTGCACTGATAGGGCGAGTCGCTCCGGTTTCGCCGGCGTTGTTCACAAGGATGTCCACACCGCCCCATCGCCTGCGAACGGTATCGAATGCGGCTACTACGTCACGTTCCTGGGTAACGTCTGCCCGTATAGCCATGGAGCGACCCACTCCATAGCCCTGGCGGACCAGCAGTGCCGTCTCCTCTACTTCGGCCAGCGACCGGGCAACAGCTACTACCCGTGCGCCTCTTTCAGCGAGAGCCAACGATGTGGACCTACCCAGCCCACGCCCGGCTCCAGTTACCAGGGCTACTTTGCCCTCAAGCTCCATTGCTCTCCTCCTGATATAACGCAGGCGAGGCCTGCAAGCACATATTAGCACAGCGGGAGGCATATGTCCATTTTAGTCGCCCTGGAGCGACAGCATGTTAGTCCCACAAAGCCGCCACTATGATATACTAGATCTCGTGGCAAAAGAGACACATAAAGAGACAAGCAAGTCTGACGAAGCTGAGGGCAGTACCCAGCAGATGCGGGTCATCAAAGGTCCCGAGGGTCCTTTGCCCGAGACTCCCATCACGCCTGAACCTACTCGGCCCACCGAGCCGGCGCAGCCTGCTAAAGCCGCTCAACCTTCGCAGCTCCCGCACCCGGCGCCCAGGCAGAGCTCTGACCCCGATGCGGGAGGCGTACCCCAGGAAACTGTGCCTATGCCTGTAGGCTCCTGGACATCGACGGTAGTGGATGCCCCTGCTGTGACTACAGCGCGACCGCCCAGCAACCCACCGTCACTCCGCAGGCGCGTAGAGCAGCCAAGCTCTGTTACCAGGCAGGTGGAAGCGTTGGAGAGGCCGGGCCTCTTCACCACGGAGTTGAGGCGTGCGTTGCCACCCTGGGCTCTGCCTTTGCTTACATTTCAGCCGGTAAGTGTATGGCTTGGAGCACGTATAGGTCTGAGTCTGCTGGCACTTCTGGCAGGGCTGATGCTACCGAGCATAGCCGCCAAAGGGACAGCTAACTGGTACGGTTCACCGGCAGGCCCCCTTCTCACACCTTTTATTGACAGAGTAGCCGGAGTTTGGACCCGATGGGACGCGCAATGGTATCTAAAGATCGCAACCGAAGGCTACAGATCAGATGATGGCTCCGCCGCCTTCTTCCCTCTCTACCCGTGGATACTGAGGGTAGTTGGTTGGTTAGTAGGAGAGCGATTTACCTGGGCTGGCATACTGCTCTCATCGCTCTTCTTCCTGGGTGCGCTCGTGCTGCTGCATCGCCTGGTACGCCTTGATTTCCACCCTGAGGACGCCGGTCGCGCCATTTTTTACACGGCAGCTTTCCCCATGTCCTTCTTCTTCTGGGCCATCTATAGCGAATCGCTTTTTCTTTTTCTGGCTGTAGCCACTCTTCTGTTAGCGCGCACCCACAGGTGGTGGTGGGCTGCATTCGCAGTGGCTTGCGCTATTTGGACGCGTACGGCAGGGCTTCTACTCATCCTTCCTCTGGCATGGGAGATGTGGCGCGCCTACCACCCTCCAATGCCTACCAACCCGAACGTAATGCCACCCGCCAGGCCCCACAGGTGGTCGCTCGCGTCACTCGTCTTGCCGGTGCTCTCGCTGGTCGGGCTGCTGTTGTGGGCAAACATGAGGTTCGGTGATCCACTGGCGGAGATCAAGGCGCAGACGGGATGGAACAGGCAGTTCTCGTGGCCCTGGGCCACCGTTGGCAACGCCATCAAGGAAGCAGTGCAGATGCCCTTCGCCTACCAGCCCGAAAATCAGAGCTGGACATACCTGGGCGCGCTTGTCTTCGCGCTCATCGTGGGTGTGCTGGCGCTGCGTTGGCTCAGGGGAAGCTACAGCCTCTATTTATGGGCGGGGATACTGTTCCCTCTCTTCTCGGCCACACCTCATAATCCCCTCCTATCCTACTCGCGCTTCTTGATAGTGCTCTTCCCTATATTCATGGTGCTCGCCCTCATGGGCCGCAACCGCTACGCCAACCAGGTGATTACATGGTCGAGCATACTGCTGCTTGCGCTCTACACAATCAGATTCGCCAACTGGTTTTGGGTGGCTTAGCCACGTCGCAACGCAGCGGATAACAAGAAACCTCTGTGTCTCCATTATCATGGACTATAAACAACAAAAGAAAGGACAAACCCATGTTTGGACAACGCCTGGGCACGGGTGACGACGGCTACACAGACCTGCTGGGCCCAGGCCGCGTTCCCAAGTACGACCTGCGTCCGGAAACCTACGGTACGCTCGACGAGGCCAGCAGCGCACTCGGGCTGGCTCGCGCATTGACAGGGCAAGAAAAGGTACAGCTAATCATAAGGCAGGTGCAGCACGACCTCTACTTGATGATGGCCGAAGTAGCCGTGCCTCTTGAGCAGTTAGAGAAGCTCCCTTACCGTATCAAGGAAGAGCAGTCTAACTGGCTCGACAGCACTATAGAGATGCTTGAGCAAGAAGTAGAGATGCCCAGACAGTTCGTGCTGCCGGGGGCCAGCGCGGCGTCGGCTGCCATCGATGTTGCCAGGACCGTTGTGCGCCGTGCCGAGCGCGACGCTGTGCGTCTGGTCCATGAGGGCCAGATGCCCCCAGGCCAGGTCTTGCGCTACTTAAATCGCCTCTCCTCGCTCCTATTCGTGCTCGCTCGATACGAGGAGTCGGCATCAGGTGTGCCTTTTGATATTGCGAAGAGGTAGATCCTAGTGCAGCTTGAAGAAGCTCTAAACCTTGTATTTGGCTCTTAGCCAGAGGATAGCCGCACCTGCTATCGCCCCGAGGAGCACTGTTCCCACTAGTAGGCCATTGAAGCCTGCCCACTCGATGAAAGGTCCGCCCGAGGCTCCACCAACGAGTTGCCCAACCCCAAGGAAGACAGAGTAGAGACCCATTACAGTGCCTCGGTGCTCCTCACGGGTCTCTGAAATATCGGCCAGGTAGGCCAGGGCCACCGGTGTGAAGCCACTCTCAAGTAGCACTCCTATCACTAATAAGGGTATAAGAGGCCATTGCCCCCAGGGGCCAGGCAGCACATTGTTATTGATCGCGAGGAGGGTCGCGGCCACCAGGAAGACGCCGCTTATGGATGCAAGCATCATATCGGTGCGCCCAAAGCGTCCATAGAGCCGGCTCCAGAGGAAAATGCCCAGCATAAATATCAGGCCAAAGCCGGTAAGCACGAAGCTGGCCTGCTCGGTTGTGAAGTGCCCCACGAGCAGTTGCGAACTCTTCTGGTTTCGCTGGAGCAGGGGGTTGATGTGAGTGAACCAGAGACCGACAATAGCGTTGATCGCCAGCCAGGCGGGCACAAAACTGTGCAGGGCAGGCACCTTCAGCAACTCTGCGTACTGGTGCAGCCTGCTCTTTAACAGGGCCCTTAGAGGGTGCGCTGATTCCTGCACGGCCATACGGCTGAGAGCGTGGTGCTTCCGCGTTGAGGCAGGGAGGGTTTCCTTTACAAAGAAGAAAAGAAGAGCAGCAGCCGTCAGATAGACCAGGGACACAAGCCGGAAGCCGTTCACCTCAAGGTATTTCCAAAGCTGACCACCCAGGACATTGCCTCCCGCCAGGCCCACTACGAAGCTTATTTCGTACATACCCATGACACGCCCACGCGCTCTTGCAGCATCAGGCCCCTTTCCTGATGTGGCATCGGCCAGATATCCGAGCGTGCCGGGCACGTTGGCAGCAGAGGCCAGGCCCTCAAGCAGACGACCCACAGCTAATATAACAATGGCAGTAGTGAGAGGGAATATTTGCACCGCCACCGCACCGGCAAGCGGCCCAAACACAAGAAAAGGCTTGCGCCCACGCAGGTCGCTCAGTGCACCGAATACAGGCGCTAGCAGTAACTCGGTAGCAAAGTAGACCGCAGCCAGCAACCCAATAACATTTGCATCGGCGTGTACCACACGCGCAAGATAAGTCGAAAGGAGGAAGCCGGTAGAAGCGCCCGCGAGGCGCAGCACAAAGCTGGAGCTGATCGCCACTCTCAGACCCCTATTCATGAGGGTGGGGGCGCTCTGTTCGACTTCATCAGAAGGGGATG
>JALYYZ010000231.1 GCA_030945985.1 Chloroflexota bacterium | reverse complement strand
GGTCCTGTTTTCAAAGCCGAAACCTCGGACTGTAGATGCTCTTTTTAGGCCTCACGTTACGCTTGTGGTCTGCGTTGATCAGCCCCCTGCAAATGACTGAACTGCGGTTTGAAAACAGGACCTAGCCTTTCTGTTCACATCGCATATGGCGCCTCTGTTCGTAAGCGTCTAAGTTGTTGCAACACAACCCTAAGGCTTGTCCGAGCCGATTATGCCGATTATTTCGAACAGTTTTGGAAGTCATTGGCTTGACCACGGCTTCTTGCATGAATATGATGCTTCCACTCTTTACATTTTGAGCATCTCATCCAGGCGCCGCTGAAGGTAGGCGCGCTCGGCGCTGTTACCGCACAACAAGAGCGCTCGCTCGTAGGCATCTGCGGCAGCTTCGCGCTCGTTCGTCCTGCGCAGCAGATCGGCTTGTGCGGCGTGGTAAGGATAATAGCGCTCCACCTCTCTGTCTAGGCGCAGCAGCACCTGCAACCCCGCCTCAGCGCCCCACGCCATTGCCACCGCCACCGCGCGGTTCACGTCGATAACGACCGACGGAGCCATGGTCGCCAGTGTGCCATAGAGCGCGGCGATCTGGCGCCAGTCCGTCGCCTCAGCCACCGGCGCTTCGGCGTGCAGCGCGCTGATCGCCGCCTGCACCTGATAGGGTCCCGGAGTGGAAAGTGCTAGCGCCTCGTCCAGGATCGCAATCCCCTCCTTGATTTTTGCCTGATCCCAGCGTGCCCTATCTTGTTCTTCGAGCAAGACGAGTTCTCCCGCCGTATTGAGCCGCGTCTCTCGCCGCGAATCGTGCAGCAGCATCAGCGCCAGCAGGCCATGCGCCTCGGCGCTACCCGGCAGCAGCGCAACCAGCACGCGGCACAGACGGATCGCCTCCCCGCACAGTTCTCGCCGGGTCAGCCCATCTCCGCTGGTGGCGACGTACCCCTCGTTAAAGATCAGGTAGACGACCGCCAGCAGCGCCTCCAGCCGTTCGGGCAACAGATCGGCGGGCGGCACGCGATAGGGGATGCCCGCGTTGCGGATTTTACCTCGCGCCCGCGCCAGCCGCTGGGCCATGGTCGCCACCGGGACAAGGAAGGCCCGCGCTACCTCCTGCGTGGATAAGCCGCCCAGCGTATGCAGTGTCAGCGCCACCTGCGCTTCCGACGCCAGGGCGGGATGGCAGCAGGTGAACATCAGCTTCAATCGATCATCTGGAATCGAGTCGTCCACGTTGGGTTCGTCCTGGGCGGTGAGGGAGTGCAGGAGCTCAAGACCTTGCGCCCCTACAATGCGCTCCAGCGCGGCGGAGCGCCGCAGGTGGTCGATAGCCCGGCGCCTGGCGACGGTCAGCAGCCAGGCGCCGGGGTTACGGGGAAGCCCGTCGATCTTCCAGCGTTCCAGCGCATCTTGCAGCGCGTCTTGCAGCGCGTCCTCCGCCAGCGTGAAATCTCCAAGCTGACTGATCAGCGCTGCCAGGATGCGCCCCTGTTCTTCGCGAAAGGTCTTTTCGATCTGTAGTGCTATTGTATCTGGTCCCATAGCGGGCGAATTTCAACCGATCCATACGTTGCGTGGGGGATCTTCCCTGCCCAGCGGATCGCTTCATCCAGGTCTTGTAGCTCGAGCACGAAGTATCCGCCTAATTGCTCGTGCGTTTCAGCGAACGGGCCATCCGTGGTCAATGTCCTGCCGTTCCGAACTCGCACTGTCGTGGCGTTGGTGACGGGGGCAAGCCCGTTGTTGTCCAGCAACACCCCCGCAGCTTTGAGTTCCTGCAGAAGGGTAACCCAGTTTCGGTATAACTCAGGGTCATTTTCCGGCACCTCAGACTCGGTGGTGTACAGCAGCAGCATGTATTTCATGATCTTGTTCTCCTGTTGTAAAGGGTAGACGCGCCAACCCAAGTCCGATTGCATAGCAAGTCTACCATGTCCGCAAAACTCTTGCTAGGTCAGGATTATTGGAACAACCCGATTATGTCGCTCCGCCCTCCTCTCACTGCTTTGTTCACGAGCGCGACGATCCTTGCCCCTACGGCGGCTACTCCGCGTAGGGCTGGTCCTTTCCCTGGGCGCTGTAGCCGATGTCCCAGATGTAGCCGTCCGGGTCCACGAAGGAACCACCGTACCCGCCCCACTGCTTGGTGGCGGCAGGCTTGAGGATGGTGGCGCCGGCCTTCTCGGCTTCCGCCATGGTCTCGTCGACCCGCGCCTGGCTGCGGACTACGTAGGTGAGTACCAGCCCGCTGAAGCCGCTGCCCTCTGGGCTCGCGCCCACGTTGGCGGCCAGGCCGTCGCGGCTGTAGAAGCCGACGAGCGAGCCGCCGTGCGGTACAAAGAACACCGAGATGCCGTAGTCGTGCTGGACCTTCCAGCCGAGACCCTCTATGTAGAACCGCTTGGACCAGTCCATGTCCCGGACGCCGAGCAGGATTGAGCTTACGTGCGCGTTCATGCCTTGTCTCCTTTCGTGCTTGGGTACCGCTCTTGGGTACTGCTTCGACAACTCTCTTCAGCTCGCAGCTTTCTTCACGAGCGCGACGATCCTTTCCTCTTCGGCGTCGGTCAACCTTTTCAGCGCGAAGGCGACCGGCCACATGCCACCGTCGTCGAGGTTCGCCGCCTCGTTGAAGCCGAGCGTCGCGTACCTAGTGTTGAACTTCTGCGCGGCCTGGAAGAAACAGACGATCTTGCCGTCACAGGCATACGCGGGCATCCCGTACCAGGTTTTCGGCAAGAGGTCGGGCGCGCTTTCTTTGATGATAGCATGGAGCCGCTCGGCCATGGAGCGATCAGGTTCGGTCATCTCGGCGATCTTCGCGAGCACGGCGCTTTCCCCATCCGCCTTCTCCGCCTTAGCCTTCAGCTCTTGTGCGCGCGCCTTCATTGCGGCACGTTCCTCCTCGGTGAATACATTGGACTTCTTGCCAGTCGCGGTCGCGCTGGTGGTGTTCTCGGTGGATTTCTTCGTGGTTCTGATACCTTGGTTCATGAGAAGCTCCTTATCTGTAAATTGGTGGATTACGGCTTATTCTTGCCGTTCTATCTTAACGTCGAATGAGATGGGGCCAAAATGACAGTTTGGATACAAACTGGCTGTGTTGCAACAACTTGAGCGCTTAAGAATGGAGGCGCCATATGCGATGTGGAGTGGATGTCACCTTTGGTTGTTCCTCTTACTTGACCTTTCCGAAGTTGGTTCGTTGCCTCATACCCTTGCAGTGTTCGCCATGCCGTGTCATACGACATGACCCCATTCCTGGGTTCACACGTCTCTTGATAAATCGGTGATCCTGCTCGATTAGGTTATTTAGGTACTTGATTGGGCTATGTTGCAACAACGTAATGGATCGGTTATTAACAATCTTCAATGACTTCCCTGCTGTCGAACAGTAGGCGTGATTGCGCCCCAACTATATGAGTGATAGAATCAGCAACGTGATACTCTCTTCGCGAGCCACCCGTGCCATTCTTCCCCCACTTTTCTTCCTCGCCTGGGCCATCCTCTTTACCTATCCGCTCGTTCTGCACCTCGCTGATGCTGTGGTGCTCTCTCGGGGCGGGGACGCCTGGCTCCACCTGTGGGACCTCTGGTGGGTCGACAAGGCGCTCGTGGGCCTGCACCAGAACCCTTATAAAACTGATTTTCTCCTTTACCCGAGCGGGTTGAACCTCTACTACCACTCGCTCAACATCTTCAATGGCGTTATCTCTATACCACTACAGCACATCTTCGGGCTGACCACCACCTTCAACCTGCTGGTCCTGGGCAACCTGGTGCTTGATGGCATGGCAGCCTACTGGCTCTGCATGGAGAGGACCGAGCACTTTGCGGGCTCCATCGTAGGCGGGGCGCTCTTCGCCTCAGCGCCTCTGCTGGCTACCTCGGTAGACCTGGGGCAGTTGGACGAGATAACAGCCTGGTGGATGCCGCTGTTTGTGCTGGCGCTCTTGAGAGCCCTTGAATGCCCCGGCCCTGTTTGGAGGCGCGGAGGAGGAAGGCGAGCAGCGCTCTGCGCCGGGCTCTGCCTGGTCGGGGCTTCACTTGCGACCTGGTACTTCACGGCTGGACTGGTTATCTTCACCATGCTTTTTGTGCCCGCCTACCTGCTTGCAAACAAGCGGGGAGCAGGCAAAAGCCTGGGGTTCTGGTGGCAGGCGTGTACAAAAGTTGGGGCCGCAGTAGTTCTCTTCATCGTGCTGCTGAGCCCTCTGCTCTACGCCATGGTACGCGAGAGGCTGCGCGGCTACATTTATATGCTGCCCTCCCTCTCTGCCACCATCTACAACTCCGCCGATCTGCTCGCGCCCTTTATGCCTCCACGCATCGGCGCTCAGGGCTTTAGCTGGTGGAGCGCCGATGCTGCCACCCTGGGCTATGCGGGCAACTCCACTCTGGGCTACGTGGCTCTGCTCCTTAGCGGCCTCGGGTTGGCATGGGGTAGGCGCAAGCTATGTTGGCCTATTGCGCTGGCGCTGCTCGGGTTGGTGGTGATGTCTCTGGGACCCGATCTGCTGGTGGCAGGCAACGATACGCACATACCACTGCCTTACGCCTTGCTGAACAACGTACCCTTTATCGGCGCGTCGCGCCAACCCCTCCGCTTTCTTGCCGCCGCCGGCGTTTGCCTGTCGGTCCTTTCGGCATTCGGGGTAAGCTATCTAACGGAGAGGTTGCGCTTGCCCGCGTTGAGAAGAGCGCTGCTGCCTGCTCTATTGTTGTTGATCATGGCAGAGCTCTTTGGTATACCGAGGCAACTGACGAGCACCGTTATCAGTCCTGCCTTCAGTTCGATAAAAGCCAGGACTGAAGCCGGGGCCGTCATGGAGCTACCTGTCGATAGTTGGAGTGCCCTCTCCATGTGGCACCAGAGCCTGCATGACAAGCCGATCATCGGTGGCTACACTTCCAGGCACTTCCCCTACCCACTAGCTTTGTTTCAGGTCCCCGGTGTAGCCCAGCTATATCGCGCCGATGCTCAGCCCCTCGGCGCTGCCGACATAATTTCGCCTACTCTATCTGACACAGCCTTGTCCGGCCTCGACCAATATGGCGTGAGGTATGTGGTGCTGCACAAAGCCGACATGCGCCAGGCCCGCTATATAGCGATACGCGATGCCTTCAACACCCTGTTCGCAGGCCGCCAGCCAATCTACGATGACCCTGAGACGGCGGTCTACGTAACCCCGCGTTCCAACAGCGTCCTGCCGATCGTTGCTCTTGGTGAGGGGTGGTACGCCGTGGAAGGGGACGACACCGCCTCCCAGCCTCTGCATCGTTGGACGAACGGCAACTCCCCCGTAGCGCTCAAGCTGCCCGGCGGAGCGGGTGGGCGCTACACCCTGCGCCTCACTGCATACTCCTACCACATACCCAGAGAGCTCACCATCAGCATAGATGGCAGGCAGGCGTCCACAGCGCAGGTAAGCACCGGCTTCAGCGATATAACCGCCGACCTGGGCAGACTCCAGCCGGGCGACCACACTTTGCTCTTCGCATCGAAGCAGCCCCCCGAAGTACCACAAGGCGATCTGCGCGCCATTGCAGTGGGATATACACGCCTTGTGGTGGAGAAGGCACGATAGGAGGTGAGCCTTTCACCTTATCATCACCTTTATATCCATTGATCGCACTGTTATTGATCAGCATCGGCTGCCCAATATGCTGTTGACACTAAGGTGTCACAATGCTATCATTGGAGCATGACAAAAAGAAGAGAAAACCTACGGACACGAGAACCCGGAGCGAGTATGGGACGAGAAAGGGAGTCTCCAATGGCTATCCATCTGCATACAGCCAGGGATGTGCGCAGGATTCAGGTGTATGCCGATGCCGAGACTAAACGCCGGATTGAGCTAGCGGCAGCCAAGCATGACCTTCCAGTTACGAGTTATTGCCTTGAGGCTATCATGCAGCAGCTTGAGGATGACGATGTGCTTGAGCAAGAGCATATTGAGATCGCTGTCCGGCCCACAGATCAGATCGTTGATGCCCAGCTGATTGCCCAGATGCGGGTGCTGCGCGATAAGGTGGAGGCACGCCGGGGTGGTAAGCTGATCACCGATGACATGGTGGATCAGGTGCGCTCCGAGCGAGATGAAGAGCTCCATGAATAAGTCTTTGGTCTGCGTTGACGCCAACGTAGTAGTGTGGTCCCTCGTACCTTCTCCCCTGAGCGACAAGGCAGTGCAGTTCCTTGAGCAGACACTAGCTAATGGGTTGACACTAATAGCGCCGGCACTCCTTGCTATCGAGGTAACTTCTGTTTTGCGGCGCATGGTGCATATGCAGGCGCTCACCTCGGACGAAGGAGAGGAGGCATTTGCGACCTTCTTGCGTGTTCCAATCCGCCTATCTCAACGTAAAGGTATCATTCCTCTTGCCTGGCAACTTGCTAAGCAGTTCG
>JALYYZ010000224.1 GCA_030945985.1 Chloroflexota bacterium | reverse complement strand
GCGTAGTGCTGTGTCCGCCGGCCTGCCATTCAAACACCATTTCGGGCAGTGGCCCAGGCATGGGCTGAGTCACGTCCCAGCCGTGGATATCCATCACCTGCTCTCGGAACCACACATCATAGGGATCTTGCGAGGTTGCCATGCCCTGAAACAGGCGCCCCATATCGGCCGCCTCAAGATAGACAACCGCGAGATCACCTTGTGGGGTCTGTTGGTGATACATGCGGCAGATCGTGGTCCCCAAACGTCGTGAGGATGCGTCATACTCCTCCCGGCGCGCGCCTTGCATCTCGTCAGCAAAGCGCCGCCACGCATCAAGCTTGCCCGGCAGTATGGGCCATACGCTAGCGATCGATTCCATAGCTTGTAACCTCCTGGTATATATTGGATTTCCGCCATATACTCATTTTGTGAGGCACACATCTTTCTCGTGAGTGAGTTCAATGCGGCCTGGTTGAATGCGTGCTGAATGCTGTCTAATGGAAGGAGTGGATATCTTGGCGTCCGACCGGCTCTCCAGCCTGCAGCGTTTGAACTCTGCTACGGCCAGATAACCCCCGGCTGCTGTGCGGCCGTCCTCCACTCATGCCACCACCGATAGCAATCTCCTGTTGGCGCACGTTGACCATAGCTTCAGGTTATCACGAACCCGTTAGGCAGTCATCAGGACTGGCACGGAGGTCTGTACGTATGCAGTACTGTGGAAAACACGTACTTTGCGGAACGAGAGGTTCGTTACAGGCACATAAGGGGGCCGTACAAGCGTCCAGGTGAAATCCCGTTCACGACCTGGCACCCAGGAGCCCTTGCTCCACGGCCCATATCGCAAGCTGAGTGCGCGAGGTCAAGTTCAGCTTGGATCGGATGCTGCGGATATGGGTTTCGACCGTCCGCTCGGTGATGATGAGCGCGTCGGCAATCACGCGATTGGAGTTGCCCTGCGCAAGCAGGATCAGCACTTCACGCTCACGAGTGGTCAATCCACCCTGCGCAATCAGTCCGGCATGGACTTGGGCCGCTCGGTCAGTGACCATGGGAGCCAACGCAGAGGCGATAGCCTGTTCGAGGGTCATACCACCCCCCTCGGCCATCGCCTCCTGCCACGCACCGGCTCCCAGTGCCGCGCGCACTTTGGCAACATGGCGTTCATGCTCGATCCGTTCCGCCGGCCACATCGGCGTACCAAAAGTCGCGCGCAACGCAGCGACGGCCCCGAATAGCACCGCTGCCTTGCGCGGTTGGCCCCGGGCCGCCAGCAGCGCGCCGAAGCCGGCTAGGCCCTCGAGAATCCCGGCCCGGTTCCCCCGTTCGCGCTGCTGGGCCAAGCTCTCCGCAAACATCGCCTGCGCGCGGGCATACTCACCCTGCGCCAGCGAAACGTAGCCCAGGTTGTGCAGGATCGATGCGGTCTCGGCCTCCACGCCGGCGTCGCGGAAGGCCGTCTGGCTCCGCAGATAGAGACGCTCTGCGCGCGTGTAGTTGCCCTGACAGCGTGCCACGTCCGCGAGGTATTGCAGCCCGGCCGCCACGCCCCACTGGTTTCCGGTGTTCTGATAAATGGTCAGAGCTTCCTCTGCATAGGCGTGGGCCTCGGCATAGTCGGCGCGGTTGACCGCCACCAGCGTCAGCGCCAGGAGCGCGTTGGCATGCCCGCCGTGATCGCCCACCTCGGAAGCTAGTGCGGCGCTTTCTCTGAGCAGGGTGGACGCTATAGCTGTGTCGCCCTGCAAATCCCGCACGCGCCCCAGCACATTAAGCGTATTGGCGAGACCATGCCGGTCGCCCAGCCGCCGGTAGATCGTCGCACTCTCCTCAAGTGGACCGCAGGCGGCGACGTAGTCGGCATCGAGAAAGGCCAGGGATCCAGCCACTTGGAGCGCGCTGGCCCGCGCCGCCGCGTCGCCTACCGCGACGGCCACCTCAAGGATGCCGGCCACCGAGTTCCGCCCTGCGCTCACGGCACCAGATAGGAGCCAGAACCAGTACAGAGCCCGCGCTAGGCGGACACCGAGCGCGGCGTCGTTCTGCTCCACGGCCCACTGCACCGCCACCTGCAGGTTCCCGCGCTCCTGTTGGAGCCGCACCATCCAGGTGGAATGATCGGCGGCCCACAACTGCGGCTCCGCCTGCTCAGCCAGGGCAACGAAGAAGTGCGCGTGACCGCGCTGGACCGTCTCCGCCTCTCCCGCCGCCAGCAGTCTGTTTTGCGCATACTGGCGGATCGGTTCCAGCATCCTATATCGCGTCGGGTAGTGCCCTGGGCTGATGATGACGAGCGACTGATCGACCAGCAGCGCGAGCAAGTCAAACACGGCGTCGGACAGGAACTCCGCGTCCACACAGATCCCTTGCGCAGCGTCCATTGTGAAGCCGCCGGCAAAGACCGCGAGGCGGCGTAGGAGGACGCGCTCGGCGTGAGTGAGAAGGTCGTAGCTCCAATCGATGGCCGCTTGCAAGGTCTGATGGCGCTCGGCTGCGCCGCGGCTGCCGCCGGTGAGCAGGCGAAAACAGTTGTCCAGGTATGCAGCAATTTCCTCGACGCGCAGCAGCTTCACTCGCACAGCGGCGAGTTCCAGGGCTAAGGGTAACCCGTCGAGCCGCTGGCAGATCAGCATGATCGCCGTAGCGTTGTCGCCAGTGAGCCGCAGGTCGGGACCGGCGGCCCGCGCCCGGTCGAGGAACAGGGCCACGGACGCAACGCTCGCCATGGTTTCCAGATCCTCCAAGTGCACCGATTCGGGCAAGGGGAGCGGCAAGACCGCGACTTGGTGCTCCCAGCGCAGCCGCAGTGCGGACCGACTCGTCACCAGGACCTTCAGTTCGGGGCACGCCGCCAGGAGGTCGGCGATCTCCGGCGCGGCAGCCAGGACATGCTCGAAGTTGTCCAACACCATCAGCGCCGGTGATTGAGCCAGGCTGTGCCCAAGACGGGTCGCGAGCGACTGGGCGCCTCCCTCGCTGATTCCCAGTGCTGATGCTATGGCCGAGGTCACATACGCCGGATCGCGCAGGGGTGACAGATCGACGAAGAACACCCTGCCGGCGTATCTCTCCATGAGCGCCGCGGCACCCGCTATCGCCAGACGGGTCTTCCCACAGCCTCCGGCCCCGGTCAGCGTGAGCAACCTCACGTCGGGCCGCATGAGTCGCAGCTGGATATCTAGCAGCTCCCGTTCGCGCCCGATCAGCGCCGTTGGCTGGCTGGGAAGGCGGCCACGGTCACCGGAACAAAGGATTGAACTTGCCGAACCCTGCCCATCCACTAGTTCCGGAGGTGGCACCTGGGGCACTGGCACCTGCGAGGCAAGTCGACCAGCGGGGTGACTAACCGCCAGGAGCGCGATCCGGTCAGCGGCATCTAAATGCAATGCTTCTGCGAGGCGGCGCACTGTGGCTGGATAGGGCCGGCGGTGCGCCCCTCTCTCCAGGTCCGAAATGGCTCTTCGGCTTATGCCCGCTTGCTTAGCAAGCTCCTCCTGGGAGAGAGCAGCCGCAGTCCGATAGTGATGCAACAGCCCTCCGAAGGTCTCCGGAAGCGGCTCATCCGCGCTCATGGTCTCCGTCCCCAGCACCAGGATACTCGTGCTGACCGGTCTTGTCGGGACAAGTGGGTACAAAGTATGTTCACGCAAGGTGCATAAGGCAGCATCATGGACCCTATTATACCCGAAGGTTGCGGCACAGGCTCCGCGTGGGCTGTGTTGCAACAACTCAACGGATCGGTTAGAGTGGCATCAAGCAGCCATTATTGCTAGCCATCTCAGCCCATCGCATGCCCACTGAGCCAAATAAGCCTGTATGGTGCGGAAATGCCGTACGCGTGCGAAACATAAGTCAAGCCGCATCGCGATGATAATCGTGGATGATGCCTCCGAGCACATCGCGGCGCTTCACTGGTCCTTCACGGGGTTGCCGTGTGATTGGAATGGGACAGCGCTGCTCAAAGCCCTGGTGAGGGCGTGCCCGGTTGTAGTAGTCGATGTATTCTGTCATCACGCGCCGTAGGTGCTGCTCACCCAGGACTAGCAGACGGTCCAAGCACTCTTCCCTGGCACTGCGGATCCAGCGTTCGGCGAACCCGTTAGCTTGAGGCGTTCGGTACGGCGTGCGTACGATCTCGATGCCTTCAGAGGCGAAAACTCGATCGAAAGCCGCTGTGAACTTCGTGTCACGGTCACGTATCAAGAAGCGCATCGGCCTTTGTTCCTCCTTCAACGTCCAGCTTAGCTGACGAGCTTGCTGGGTAACCCACTCTGCCGTGGGGTGCGCTGTGCAACCGGCGAAATAGACACGTCGAGTGCCCAACTGTAGGGTAAGAACCGTGCGCCTTGGCATATTGCTATGCCAGGTTTCACTGAACTCCCCTCCGAAGGCGGTGTGTCGGAAGTGTCAGAACTCAGAGCACGACCATGGGAATCGGCCCAAATGCGAGCAGATTCACACTTGCGAGATCACTGAAAATCCCCCGTCTAAGGACTCGTGTCCTGAGTTCTGACACTTCCCAATCTATCGCTACCTGCAGGAGCCCACGATCCCAGCCCCTACAATTTCATGAACCCTGAAATGCACCGTTTTGGGGGGATATGCAAAAACCCCCTATATCCTTCTCATGTGATGCCATTATCTCGAAGATCGGGTGGTTGTAACAGCCTTTGGAACTACCTTGACAGTGGGTTTAGCAGTAGCAACAGGCTTTGCTGTCGATGTGGGCTTGGCGGTAGCGCTGGGCCGTGCCGCTGTAGAGGTTGGCTGGACATCAGTGGCTGCCTGGAGAGTTGGAGCGTTGGTGGCTTCGGCTCGCGATAGGAAGGAGGTCGCTGTTGGTGTCGCCTGTGCTTGGACTGACGACGTGGCTGTGGCCTGCGGGGCGGGCGTGTAGGTGGCTAACGGCACGGCTGTATTGACCGCAGCTACCGACTGCGTGGTGGTGCTAGCCTGCGGCACAACTGAAGATGTATCGGTCTCCGCTGACGGTGCGGGGGAGGGTGCGGTGATGGTTGTTTGCACATCAGCAGAAGCGTTATTCTGCGCTATCACTCCCCAGCCGCCCAGCGTGCCTGCAACGGCACCCGCAGCGATCAGCATCTTGAGGCGGCTGATAGTTTCAGTCCCTAGCATCCTAGCTCGTTTATTGGTTGTAAGCCGCTCGTTATGCGGCATTTAGGTGTTAGCTGTCATCTTAAAATTCCTCCGATTTCTTATGTTGCTCGTATTTTGCTGGTACATCATAAGTTTAGAGCATCATGATTAGAGGAAAGCCAACAGAAAGTTAGAAGTTGCTAAGAGGGTGAATGCACGACAAGGAGGCAAACCGGCTGAGCCACATACAGCCGCTTACACTCTACGAACTCGATGAACTCGCCAGCAAATAAAAGTAAGACAAACAACTCTAAACCCGCAGGGTTTAGAGTTGTTTGTCTTTGGAAAAGAGCGCTCTTTTCCCAATAGGTCACCTGAAGAGACAGGCACTAGGGCGTGTTTGCAAATACCGCACTAGTTAGCTCAGGGGGCCTTCGCTGTGAGATATGCTTGTAAGGCATCGGCGTACGCCTGTGCGATTGCCTGGCGCACGCTGCTTTTATTTAGCTCGGCCGCCTGCTGCGGAGAAGTCACATAGAGCGAAGCAGATATGACGCCAGGCATTGAGGTGGCCCTCACATGTTTCGGCGGGCTAGCCGGGCCAAGCAAGAACAGGTGCTGTGGCGGGCTTGAGTTGTCGGCGCTCAGATCGGTAAGCAGCCGGCCTCCTTGACCAGCGTAACCGGCTTCCGCGAGCTTTGCCCTGAGCTGGTCGAGCACCAGTTGGCCCAACTGCTTGCTCTGGACAGAAAAAGCGCAATCCGCCGTGCCGCAATATATCACCTGAACGTCCTGTCCTGCGGGTGGCGAGGCTGAGCCACCGTTGGCCTGAATGCTAAGAAAAACGTCTGCCTTGAAGGTGTTGAGTATGTCTATGCGCTCCTGAAGATCATCGGCCGATCCACCTACGATGCCGTCTCCGTTAGCATCTACCGGCCAGGGTGCGGTAAAGGTATCCGGCGTCTCTCTGGTTAGCATCACGGTGGCCCCACGAGCGAGCAACAAGTCGCGCGTGCGTAACGCTACGTCGAGGTCAAACTCTGCCTCGGACAATATGAGCTTACCCGAGGCAGGGTCTGTAAGCACTACGCCCAGATCGCCTCGGGGGCCATATGCCGGGTCGAGACCGATTCGCCGTCCAGACAGAGGCAATTGAGTGCCTGCACCGAGCGTCGCAGACTGAGTGGCGACGGACGGGGTAGATGTGACCGTCATCGAGGGCAAAAAGGCGCTTGGCGAAGCTAGCGGCTGGGTAGCTGTTGCCGTGACGCCAGCCACAGGCAGGGTCGCGGATGCCGCAGGTGACACAATCGGGGCCGGAGTTGGCGCTGTTGTTGCGGCTGCTGCAGCACTCGCGTGGGCGAGCACACTTGAAGGCGCTGTCGTAGCCCCAACAGGACGCGTCGCTACAACTGAGTGCGAAGTTGGCGCGGAGCGGGTACGCGTGGCAGCAGCGCTATCAGGAGTAAGAGGAGAGACCGAGCGCAGCACGGGAGGCGCGAGCGTAGGAGAAAGGCTCGCGGCCACAAGGGTAGCTATCAAGCCCAAAGCTGCCACCAACAGCAACAGCCCAGCCACTCGGCGGAGCAAGCGAGCCCTTCGAGCCCTCCTGGCCAGTACTATCCTGTCATACAGCCGTTCCGAGGCACGCCCGTCCGGGACCTCCACCATATCGGAGGGGTCGGGCACCAGCGGCACAATATCTCTGTCACTTCTTCCGTTCGGTCCCATAATGTATCAACCCTCCAAAGCAGAGGTCAATTAGAGGGCAAGATCGGTGCTTGAGAGTGGACAGACTCTACCGAACCCTATTGTTGCCGTTGGAACAATGATCAGCCCTTGTTGTCGCGCCGTTGTCGATTGGATAATGGTGCTCCTTATCCCTGCTGACCGGTCCCGCGCAGGTGCAACACAAACAGATGCTGCTCGCCCGCCGGGCGCTAAATGATAGTACGACGTAGCAAGACCCAACAGGGTGCAAATATGAGGCACCTCTTACCGTCAGCACTCAAACTCCTACAGCGACGCTATCAGTACACTAACGGCATGGCACCAGAGCCACCCCGATGATCCTAAGTTGATAGTGCAAGTTAACGTTGATCTCTCCCCGGCACAAACAGCATTTCCAGCCTGGTCCGAACATTATAGCGACATAATAGCACGAAGGGCCACTTCAAGGTTGTACGTATCGGGCTATGACCTCGACAGGTGGTACAAGGCCATGAAAGGCCATCCCCCTCCCTTTCTGCCGACTTGGCTAACGCTAAAATGATGGTTCGTGCCTGGGGCGGCCCCTGCAACCTGACGAGCAGCACCAGGCAGTCATTTTGTGTCTGGCGTTGAGTCGCTTTCCAAATTACTCATGAATGTCTCCACGAATCTGTCATTGTAATACTAATCACCTTGTTCCAACCTTACCAGGTCAGAATTAAGGGAGCCCATCAGGATAATTAGAATACAGTGAGGAGCTAGTAGACAGCAATGTACTCGGCCCCCTCAACCATACCATTGCTAGCAGCGCATTGCGGGTCCAAGCAGCATCTTGCGCGTTCGAGCAGCATCTTTCGCCCTTCAACCATACCGTTGTTAGCAGCGTACTGCGAGGGCTAGCGTTCCCACATGCTATGGCGTCAGCCTGAAGATGCGGTTACGGCCTGCTTCGGCAATCACCAGTCGCCCCGAACTATCGATGCCCAGCCCGTGGGGTAACTTCAGGCCGGATGTGAGCACCCGCACCTGGTTGCTAGTCGGGTTGATGCTCACGATGTCACCACCCAGCGAGTTGACGTAGATAGTACCGTCGCGACCGATGACCACATCGTCGGGCTGGTAGATGCCGGTGAGCCTGGTGCGACTGCCGTCCGCATGCAACCTGTAGACTGCGTTGCCGAATTCGTCCACAACGATAATGCCGCCACCCGGCTCGACGGCGGCTCCCGTGGGACGGACAAAGCCGGTGGCTATCGTTGTTAGAGAAGTGCCGTCGCGGCTCATCCGCAGCAGCCTTCCATTGGGGCTGTCGGCGACCAATATGTCGCCTGTAGCCGGGTCTATGCCCAGTCCGTCTACGCCGTCCTTGCCCGTATTATTCACAAGCTGCCGCAGCACCTTTACGCGACCGCTCTGATAGTTGATCTCCAGGATACGGTTGGTCTTCTGCTCGGCCACGATGATAGCTCCGTCGCTCGTCACTACCAATCCTTCGGGTTCGTTCAGGTCGCCAGCAAGCAGGCGGGGGGAGCCCGCGCCCAGGCTGAGAATGTCCACCCCATTGTTACCGAAGTCGCCAAAGATGATGTCACCGGAGGGGGCTACCACCAGGTCATCAGGACTGCCGAACCCACTCGCCAGCACCTCTATCTGGTGCCCAGCAGCCCCAGCGCCGGCCGCAGTGCTGGTTGGGGTCGCAATAGGAAGTGTTGCGCCGCTGGCAGCATACCTGGCCTGATAACGGAACGTGCCTAGTTGGGACAACAAGACGTCAGAGGGCGCTGCGTTTTCTGGGTGGAACTCGAACACAGCCCTCTCGAAATATTGCACCAGGTAGCTCTTGCCGTCCAGTGTACTCTTCTCCGTGAAGACATCGGAGATTGGATAGCCCTGCTGAGCAAGGCCGCCATTCTGCTGCCAGTATGCCAGGAAGTGGCCGCCCAACCTCTTCCCTGTTTGAGAAAAAAGCAGAGAACCGGCGGCGGTGTTTGGTTGCTGCTCAGCGGCGTCGTTCGAGTATTTCTGCTTGTACAGGAAGCTTCCCAGTAAAGAGAGAAGAACGTCGTTGGGAGCGCTATTCTCAGGGTGCAACTCGAACACTGCGCGCTCGAAGTATTGGACTGTGTAGAGCTTGCCGTCCGTGTCAGAGCGTTCCTGTATCTGCCCGGAGATCGGATAGCCTTGCTGTGCCAGACCTCCATGACTATTCCAGTAGTCGAGGAATTTGCCCGATATTGTTTTGCCCGTTTCCGGGAAGGTTCTGGAGCCTGCTGTAGTGCTCTGCGCCCCTACATGCGAGGATGGGAGCATGCCTAGAAAGAGCGATGCTACGCCAAATATCACCAGCCAATGAACTTTAATTCTTGCCATTTCTTTCCCTTTCTACGTTCCAGATCGTGTAACGAACTGAATAAACTAATCTGTTCAAGCTATCTCGTGCTTGTGTAACCAGTCTACCAACAGACAGGTAACAACGCCAGGGCAGGCATTCACTTGTGCTGGTTCTGTGCAACGGGCTTGCCAGCCGGTTGAGTCACAGGCGCAAGAGGCGCTATCAAGGAACCGCGCGGCAAAGAGAGTACCGGCTGGTGGCCGGTACCCCGTGTCGATTGCCCTTCTGCTGATTGCACCCTTGCATCTACTTGATCGTGAATAGGAGTACCTCGTCCAACCCTGTCGCGAGGCCGTGGGCCACCAGGGAGTAGCTTCCGTTAGGAAGGCCGCTCGTGTCCAGCTTGTAGGTGAAAGAGCCGTTGTCGTCAACCACTCCCATGGCATCCAGTGGAATTACACTCCCATCTACATAGCTGTCTGTCTGGCCTAGCGTGGCCTGGTAGATTACCGTCCCATCAGGGACATTGATCCACAGCCCAAGGTTCTCGTCAGCTCCATACTGTGTACCGTTGACGGTCAGGATCGTTCCGGCAGCAACTGTTGTTGGGCCATCGGCCTTCAGTTGTAAGGGAGGTGAGGGTGTAATCGTGAAGCTGCGAACTTCCTCATGCCCACTGGAGCGGCCATACGCCACCAGAGAGTAGTTCCCGGCGGACAGTCCAGTGGTGTCCAGAGTATAGCTGAAAGCACCGTCATCAGTTGCAGAGCCGACTGTATCCAGAGGGATCACGGTGTCCAGGATCTGGGTGTCTGTTTGTCCAAGCGCTGCCTGCGAGATCGCGGTTCCATCAGGGACATTGATCCACATGCTCACGTCCTCGTCAGCCGAATAGAGCGAGCTGGAGACGGTAAGCGCTGTGCCGGGGGAGGCGACTGTGTTCCCCTGGGCTGAGAGTTGCACTGTATTGGCGCCGGTTGCCGCTGACGCACTTGCTCCGTCCGCTACGGCTGACAATTTGGAGATCTGCGCGTCCAGGGCATGTGCTGAGGCGCTGCCAACGCCTGTGAAAGTTGCGCCCAGTGCAAGAGCGAGCGCTCCGCCTACCATCCATCGTGTGTAAATATTGGTGATCATTCTTTTTGCTCCTTTTGGTTTGTTGCCTCTTGGTTGATGGTTGTCTATACCCGTCATAAGCCCGTTGTTAGTTTGCAGTTATTGTTCTCAATAAGGAGAACCTTCTCATTTCGCGGTACTTCTTCAGTATAGGGAGCAAGACTTAGAGGACAGCTTCTCAATAATTAGGGTACGGTGAGACCAAAGCAGGTTCCTTAATGCAGCTTCCATCAACCTTTTAGCTCTTGAAAGTAAAACAGACAAATTAAAACCACTAGGGGCTTGATTTGTCTGTTTTTGGGAAGACGATCTCTTTTCTGGTAAATGTGTCCCCGCTGTTGCGCGGTGTGCGCACCACTTTGCTGGCGTACGGGCTGCTGCGCGTGGACCAGATCGGTAAACGCATGGTCGAAAGAGAGCTGTTTGGTATAATTAGCTGATATGCAGAACTGGGCCGCAAAGATAATAGATAAGGCAGGCTTGCGCAGGTTGCCGCTATACAGGCGCGAGGCCGAAGGGGTTCGTATAGTCGATCCCGCACTTTTGCACGTTAACGAGATCGTGACTATTGCTAGCGATGTCGCCCTGGTGCAGACCATAGTTGGGACGTCTGTACCATGCGGGGACCTCGGGATGGGGATCGTGGAGCATGTAGA
>JALYYZ010000193.1 GCA_030945985.1 Chloroflexota bacterium | reverse complement strand
GCCCTGCGAGACATACCAAGAGATCTTTACGACGCGGTCATCATGGACGGCGCCGGCTGGTGGGCCAGGTTGCGCCATCTCGTCTTACCGGTCATCGCGCCGACCTTTCTGCTCCTACTTTTTAGAGATACGATAGTGAGCCTTCAGGACAACTTCGCCCCATCGTTACTGGTAACAAGAGGAGGGCCGAACTTTGCCACCCTCTTCCTGCCACTCAAGATATATTACGACGCCTTCCAGAACTTCCGCTTTGGCTACGGCGCGGCGATGATATGGGTGCTATATGGGGTGACCGCAGCTATTGTCTTTATCCAATACATAGCCACCAGGCGCTGGGGCAACGCCGCCTATGACTAGCCTGGGGCGCGGTGCAAGGAGACGGGTGCATCCTGCGACCATTGCATGGTACGTGGTGATACTTCTGCTGACCATGCTACTACTTCTACCCCTCGCATCGATGTTCACCGCTTCATTGCGTTTGCCTGGCCTCCCTCCGCCCAGGGGAATTGAGTGGCTGCCCAGGCCGCTGGCATGGAGCAACTACCCACTTACCCTGCAAACGGTTGACCTGGGACACTATGCACTCAACACAATAGTGGTGGAGGCGATGGCTGTGCCGGTAACGCTGCTGGTGGCCTCGTGGGCCGGCTTCGCGCTGTCGCAGCTATCGAGCAGAGTGGCAGTCTGGGTGAACAGCGGAGCGCTCTTGCTGCTACTCCTACCGGAGACATCGCTCTGGGTGAGTCGCTTTATCCTATACAAAGGAGTGGGCGCTATAGACACTCCTTTCGCCCTGGCAGCCCCCAGTCTGCTCGGCACATCGCCGCTCTATATGCTGATCTTCTACTGGACCTTCCGTCGCGTGCCCAAAGAGATATGGGAGGCGGCTCAGCTCGACGGTGCGGGGGCCTTCAGAATGTGGGGCAGGATCGGCGTACCGGCGGCTCGCACCGCTTTTGCAGCAGTGGGGGTGCTCACCTTCGTTTATTACTGGCGCGAGTTCAACGAGCCGCTCCTCTATATACAAACGATAAGCAAGTACACCCTGTCGGTCGGCCTTGCCTATCTGGAGCAGCTCGACCCCACCAACTGGCCGCTACTGATGGCTGGCTCGGTGATGGTGACCGTTCCTGTGCTTCTTGTCTTCCTGGTAGCCCAGCCTTTCTTCCTGGAGCCGCTTGAGAAGCCGGGGAATATAGTGGATAGCTGAAACTAAGATCATCAGCCGTCCTGAAGTTGCCTTACGACGTGTAACAAGCCGGAAGAAAGTTGTTTGCACCTATCTTGCTTGCCTGCCCCTGGTGACACTGTTAGCGGGGCGGAAGTATGGCAGGCTTGCACTCCCGTAAGGCTCCTGTTGACCACTCTCCGGGTTGGTGCCTCTGCATGGGTAACCTCCTATTTCCTATTGCTGGGCTTGAAGTAGCACCAAACGCAGAGGATCACGGTCGCCAGTTGCTCGATGCATAAGAAAACGTGAAGCATTGGACACGTCTCGTATTATACTTTCCCCTTGTGTCAGCTAAACTCCTTTTGCCCTGGAACAACTTCTCTACGCGCAGCGTGGCATCCGGTTTCGACCGTAGGCTTAGGATTCGTATACAATAACCACCACGCTTTATCGACTATAGCGCGCCTAAGATGAGATGGAATTTGCTACCTTTATTTGCTGGCGACCCCTTAGTATTACAACGACAGATTCGTGATCAGGCTGCAAAACTGCTCAAAGTCAGGCATAAAATGGCTGCTCTGATGGTGCTCTTCGGTTAGTAGTGCCGGCCATCAGGCACGAACCGTCATTGTAGTGTTAGAAGAGGTGGGTGAGCCACCCTCTCAGCAACTTGATGCGCGGATGATCGTAGTCGCCCGGCAGCAGCACCTGCATCTTTGTTGACACTTGCTCTGTCATTGCATGCATGCGGGCGCGCGTATCACCGTTGAAGGACGTTGGCATGACGGGCTGCCCGATGCGCACGGTAAGGGTGCGCCTCAGCCACAACTCGCTTGGTCCGGTAAGGCCAACCGGCACCAGTGGCGCACCCGTGAGTAGGCTCATGTGCGCGGCGCCATGCTGCAGTTCTCGAAGCCGGCCTTCCTCCATCCCGAGCTCGCCTTCGGGGAATATCAGCAGCGAACCCCCGCGCTTCAGCACATCTCCCGTGATTCGGAGCGCTTCTCGTGGTTTGTCTCGGTCAAGCATCACCATTATCTGCAGAGAGTCGATGATCCTTGTGCGAAAGCTGGATATATATTTCACCTCCTGCTCTCCAAGCACGTAGATGCGGGGTTCTATCGGCAAGAAGAGCTCTATCAAGAAAACATCGGCCCATCCCAGGTGATTGGCACAGATTATGGCTGGGGCCCCTGCCGGTAAGTTGCTCAGCCCCTTGACCCGTACGCGGAAAACCAACTTGAACAAAGCGCGTGCAAAGACCCTGAAAGCTCGTATGTATCTGCTTGCCTCGCCGGCCGCCCCGGGTTGCACATGTGTCTCAGCCTTGCCGCTCACCGCTCGAAAGGCTTTCCCCTTCGACTTCCTCTCAGGCTGTCCATATGCTTGGCTCATCTTGCCCCCATATACATTGTGAATAGATATATGGTGAATCGATATACGCCACGGGATCTCTCGGCTCCCTTGTTGGCGCCGAGGCATCTCACATGCGTTACCTGCCTGGCGGGAAATATCCCTGGACAGATGCTAAATGTGCGGCCCTCCTCGCAACGGTCAGGTCTGTACCCTCAGAGAGCGCGCAACAGAGGAGGGTCCTGGCAACAGTATATACCGGACTGCCGATGCCTGCTTGACCCAGGCGCAAGCAAGTTCGCTGACTATATCCAGGTAGCTGCACGCGCTGTATAGAGCCTCTGGTCACTGTATAATATAGTGAATAGCAAGGTACATCGCCGCTCTGTGGCCATTCAGCAGGCATCACTTGCAGAGAACCTATCTATGGCAGAACAAACAATCGAGACCCACAGGGTTTCGATTGTTTGTTCTTCACTCGCCTCCTGATAAGATGATTTGGGGTGGCACGGGAGGGTTTTGATGTCAGCCGTGGGCAATCGGGTGTGAACCTGCGTAACGGGCAGCGTGTGACGCAGAGGAGATAGGATTTGGGGAGCGATCTGGCAGCGGCTATATTGGGGCTCATTTCTGCCGCGTCGTGGGGAGCTGCCGACTTTAGTGGGGGTATTGCCTCGAAGCGGGCCAACGCTTTCGTTGTAGTGGCCGCTTCGCAGGGCGCGGGCCTGGTGTTGCTCGTTTGTCTGGCCCTCCTGTTCGGGCAGCCTGTGCCGTCCGTAGACGCCTTGCTGTGGGGTGGTGGCGCGGGCTTGCTTGGTGGGCTCGGCCTGGCGGCTCTCTACCGGGCCCTGGCAAGCGGGCAGATGGGAGTAGCTGCGCCTGTTACGGCAGTATTGTCGGCGGCCTTGCCTGTGCTGTTCGCTGCTATCGTCCAGGGTGCGCCAGGCCCTCTCCAGGTAGCAGGATTTGGTGCGGGCTTGCTGGGCATCTGGCTCCTCTCGCGCCCCGCTGGGTCTGGCGGTCGTCCGCGCGGTTTAGGGCTCGCCTTGCTGGCAGGGGCCGGCTTTGGCGGATTTCTTATCCTGATCCATCAGGCGGGTGAAGCCGGTTTTCTGTGGGCGCTCGCCTCGGCCAGGGTCGCCTCTCTGGGTCTGATGCTGGTGATTGTGCTCGCCACCGCCCGGCGCGACCTACCTCAAACGTGGCGGGGCCTGTGGGTACCCGTACTTCTGGCAGGCATACTGGACGTGGGAGGCAACGCCTTCTTCGTGCTGGCCGCAGGAGTGGGTCGACTCGATGTTGCCGCCGTGCTCTCTTCCCTCTATCCAGCCAGCACAGTGCTCCTGGCCAGGCTCGTGCTGAAGGAGCGCCTGACGCGGACGCAGGCAGCGGGCATAGGGGTGGCTCTGCTGGCGATACCGCTGATAGCGGCTACCTAATTCCTTCTCCTCACACTCTTTACCTGCCAAAGCTGATTATCTGCTTTACCTGACCTGCCAATTCTTACAACAGGTGTGAGTGCTTGACGATATTGCTGCGGGGGCCCGCGCCCGTGATAATCTGCCCGGCTCGCAGCATCGAGGGGATGCGAGTGCCTAAAGAGTGGGCGGGGCCGTTGGAAGAGGGGCAGTTGCTGCTCGTCTCGCCTTTTCCAGAGAAGGAGAGGCGGGTCACTCACACTACGGCCCTCGCGCGCAACAGCTTCGCGGCTGCCATCGCCCGCCGGGTCTTTGTGGCCCACGCGGCGCCCGGTGGCAATACTGAGGAGCTGGGGAGGCAGGTGGCCGAGTGGGGCAAGCCTCTGCTCACCCTGGAGGGGGCAGAGAATGCCAACCTCTTTGAGCTTGGTGCAGATGTGGTGGAACCGTTCTCAGGGCAGCAGAAGTAGCCTTACAGCCGCAGTTGCATGTGAGCGCTCTTGAGCCAGGCACAAACATGTTAGCTGGCGCCTACCTCTCCTATTTGTAGCTCGTATACGAAATACGTTGCATGTAACCTGTTGCTGCCAGGCGCGGCTGTAGGACTAGCTTTCCGCCAGCACTACTATCCGATCCTCCGGTGTGAAGGTCACCTGGGCCGATTTCTTGGGGTTGACTACTACTCCATACGCATGCACCGCATCCTGGGCAGCCGCCTCGATGCGGTAGCCTAACGCTGTGTGGCCTCGCTGCCTGGCCGACTCGACGACTGTGTAGAAGTTCACCGGCTGGCCTGTGCTGACGTAGTCTGCTGCGGGCTTCATATAGATCTCCGAGCCCTCGGCGGCGAAAAGGTCGTCGAAGACGTCTGCAAGCGAGGGGTTCTCTGCTACCTGGGTGAGCATAAGGCTTAGTAGCTTCTCGCCTACGATGAAGTCGTTGGCTCTGGTTACCCTGGCAAGTTCGCGGTTGTGGTCGTCCATCATTTCGGTTACGATGGAGAAATCAGCCTGGCTGCGGCTCGCAATGTCGCGCAGGTGGAGCAGCGTGATCAGCGTGCGGGCGTCGGCGCGCTGGGCGTCTAGCTGGTCGCTGTACGAGAGGACGATCACGCGCTCGTGCCCAGGCACATCTACCTCGTTGAGCAGGTGGCGGTCTGTTGAATCGCCATACCTGAACTCCACCTCCTGATGCTGTAGCCCCTTGCAGCGGCTGGCTATACCGGCCTCGGCTTCGGACGACTCGGCTACCACGGTTATGCTTGAGCCAGGTCCCACATATTTGTCCAACTCGTTGATTATCCCCGTGGCCCGGTGGTTCCACCCGAGGAGGAGTGTTCTCTCAGGACGTACAGCCACAGGCTCGGCACTCCGAATGGCGCCGGTCTGCACCTCGGGGGCTACACTCGACACTTTGACCGTACCGTTGTCCTCCGAGATGGCTATCAGCTTGTCTCCTTCGGCCAACCTGGTGCTCATAGGTGGGTTGAGCATCGTCTCCCCAGCCCTGGTGAAGATACCTATCACCGCAGAGTCCTCGTAGGCGAGGAGCGCTTCGCCATAGCTCTTGCCGTCGAGAGTGGGTTCGGCCTGGAAGTAGATCTCGTCGCCCTCGAAGTCGAGCAGCTCGGTATATACGATTGAGAGACCCGGCTGGCGGGCGGTCTGCACAATCAGTCGTGAAAGCACGTCGCCTGCTTCGAGAAAGCGTACTTCGCCGCGGCCCACCAGGGCGGCTGCTTCCATATTCTTGGAGTGCCTTATCTCTGCCACAATGTGGTAAGGCTCAGCCCGCCTGGTAGGACTGTTGGTCAGCGCCAGGATTGTTTTGAGCACCTGCGAGTCGGGTTCCTCCCCTTCAGGGGAGAGCACGATCACCGAGCGTGCGCCCTGCGGGTGGGCGATCTCAAGGTCGTGTGGGTCGATGCAATTGCCTGTGCGGCACACAATCCGCGTCTTGCCCCGGTGTGGCACTTTCTCGCGCAGGGCATCTTCCATATCGGCCTTCTCTTTGTCGCCCAGGATCACAATGCACGAGCGCTTCTGGTCGGCATTTGCTGTTATAAGCTCCGATACGATGGTGAATATCTGGCTGGACCAGCCGAGAATTAAAGTGTGATTGTTCTCGATAACGTGCGAGCGGCCCCTGCGTAGAGATGCGATCCGCGCGTCGACACCCTGGGCCACCACACCGATGAGGCTGCTGACGATGAACATGCCACCAAGCACCAGGGCGACGGCCAGCGCGAGGAAGATGGGCGAGGATTTGTTATCTCCCTCCATTGAAGCCGGGTCGAGAGCGCGCGTAACCCCAAGCCAGAGTAGTTCGCCGAAGCCCAACGCCTCGCCCTTGTCGTTGGTGGGGGTCAGCCCCAGCACCGCGACCACAACAGTGAAGAGCACCACCATAGCTATCGATATGAGCCCAAGCCAGCCGACCAGAGCAATGGTGCCCTTCGACATTGTGTTGTCGAACGCATACCGTATTCGCCGCCTATATGTCACCCTCGCCATTGCTCTCTTCTCCTTTTTATCTGACCTGGTAAGCTGACCAGTTTAGCACAAGGACAATCGACCGTATGAAAATACCCGCAACCTGCTGCTAATATATGCCAACATCTAATTGAGGTTGCATAGTAGCAAGCCTCATTAGGCCACAAGGAAGAGTACAAGCAGGTTGCGAACGCCCATGAAGACTGCTAACGTAATATCACTCCTTCATTTAGAAGGCAGTAAATTATTATACTCTCAAAGCGGTCCAGTATATAGGCGCAACAGCTGCAAGGGTTGCGTCTAGCGCTTTTGTTCAGAGCCTGGC
>JALYYZ010000123.1 GCA_030945985.1 Chloroflexota bacterium | reverse complement strand
GGGTTACGAGGGGCCAGGCGAGCAAGGTCGTTGCGAGTAGCTTCTTTTCTGAGTGCTCGCCAGGGCCGGCGCGGTCTATCCCTTTACGTTGAGCCACAGGTAAATAGCTATCAGGCTTAAAGCTACTTGTACTGCGGCGTCATTATGCTATAATCATTAGCGGTCCGGTATGATGGACTGTGGCATTTTTTGGTGCCATCGAGGAGTGAGAAGTAGGCAGGTTTATTCTAAAAGGAGGAAAGGATTTGGCTAATAAGAGACGATTAATAAGTTCGGCACTTCTGTTGTCGTTGGCGGTTCCGACGATAGCAGGCTATCATGCTACTCCGGCCTCGGCAGCTGCATTTGCCGATCCGGCTTTCGGACGCACATGGACCCGTACCGACCAGCTTGTGGCGACGGGTGCCGTGAAGCGTTCCTTTTACTGGGGACCCACAGCCGGCGAAACAAAGACGGAGCGCTTCGTTGATGCTCCCGATGGCTCGGGCCAGCGCAAGGTGCAATATTTCGATAAGAGCCGTATGGAGATCAACGACCCCAAGGCAGATCAGAATAGTCAGTTCTATGTCACAAACGGTCTGCTCACAGTTGAGCTAATATCGGGCAAAATGCAGGTAGGCAAGAGCCAGTATGAGACACGCTACCCGGCCAATATACCTCTGGCCTCGGACAACGATGATGTCAACGCTCCTACCTACGCTTCTTTCTTCCTGATCGCCAACTCGCCCCTGGGTGACCACCCTGCCGTTGATACGACAGGCAAGCCCGTCAACCAGGTTGTGAACAAAGCCGGCATCGCTACGCATGACGCAAGTAAAGAGAAATATGGCGTCAAGTATGCCTTCTACAACGCCGAGACCAAGCACAACATCGCCAGCCAGATTTGGGAGTTCCTCAACGCAAGTGGCCCTGTGCTTAGCACCGACGGCAAGACCACATCGCAGGGCAAGCTCTCCGACCCCTGGTTCTACACCACGGGCTACGCTATCTCCGAGCCCTACTGGGCAAATGTGAAGATAGCAGGCAAGCAGTCGGACGTGCTGATCCAGCTCTTCGAGCGTCGCGTGGTCACATATGTGCCTGACCTGCCCGAGGGTTTCAAGGTGCAGATGGGCAACATCGGAGCCCATTACTACGACTGGCGCTACAACAACGCCGGCCAGTCGATCTTTCCCAACGCCACCGTCAAGCCGATGAGCCCCGCTGCCGGTTCCCCAGGCTCGAAGGAGAGCCCTATCAAGATGGCGTTCGCCCCTTCGGGAAACAGTACCCAGATCCTCGCCAGCGGCAAGCCCCTCGGTGATCTGCTGACCCAGGTTACAGGCCTTCAGTTTGATGTTACCGTACCGACCTCTTATGCCGCCGTGATCGAAGCCATGGGCTCGAACAACGTTGACATAGGCTGGCTGGCTCCGCTACAGTACGTTCTTGCCAATCAGAAATATGGCGCTAACGTGATGCTGTCTACAGTGCGCCTGGGCTCGCTTACGTACCCCAGCGTCTTTATTACGGCCGATCCCACCGTAAAGACAATTGCGGACTTCAAAGGCAAGAAGTTTGCTTTCGTAGATCCGGCTTCTGCTTCCGGCTTCCTTTATCCTTTCGCGGCCCTCAAGAGCGCCGGCTACATCAAGGGTAGCGGTGCGGACGCCGCCAAGGAGTTTTTTAGCGACGTAGTATATGCCGGTAGCCATCCCAATGTTGTAACGGCAGTGTACACCGGACAGGTTGCCGGTGGCGCTGTTTTCGGTGGTCCCCTCAATCCATCCACGGGCAATCCTACTGATGCTCGCTTGACGATCGCTGCCGCCCATCCCGACGTTTACCAGAAAGTGCGCATCGTTGGCGAGACGCAATTGATCCCCAATGACACGGTCACTGCTCGTAAAGGCTTGCCTGCCGATATCGTGAAGCAGATACAGGGCGGCTTGCTGCAGATAACCACTATGCCGGCGGGTCGTACGCTGCTCTACAATCTCTACCAGATCGATGACCTGGCTCCAGTGAACGACTCGTTCTATGATCCCCTGCGCCAGGTGGCTCAGGACGCCGGTCTGACCAACCTGGAGAGTCTCAACCCCACACCTACACCCAAGCCATAAGCTATATAAACTCCATGAAAAAGAAGGCTCCTTACAAGGAGCCTTCTTTTTCATCAGGATAATCTCTGATTTACTTTGCAGGAAGTGCGAGAAGAGCAAGCAGATAATCCCTCCAATAGCCTTACAGGAAATGCGGGAAGAGCAAACAGATAGCAGCCCGTCAGGCTGCTATCTGTTTGCTCTTCGATTGGGAGTTCTGACAGAAATCGCCTCCTTCTTCTGAAAAGGTCCCCGGTTTCATACGTGAGCATTAGAACTTTGTCCCCGGCCTGCCTTATAATAGAACTGGGCCTCGATCCACCAGGCCCAGCTACTACCCTAGAAGATGGAGCTTTATGAGTAACAGGCGTAAAGCCGCCACGGGACGGGCCGCAACGGCTACCAACCAATCCTCACTGCCTCGTAGGGGCCTCATCATGCTCCTGTCGGTTCTCTCCGGCATGGCTCTGCTTTTTATAGTGCTGCTCTTTTTTGCGCCGGGCGTCTTCACCTCTTTCATGCCCGGTAGTGCGCAGTCGCAGGCTGGGGTCTATTCACCCGACGGGCGCATTTCCTTTGTGCGCAGCAGTGAAACAGCTAACACGCGTGATCTCTACGTAGTCAACTCAGACGGCACTCAGCAGCAGCGTATCACCCAGGATATGAGCGTGCAGGGCACTACATCGTGGTCGCCCGACGGCAAGAGCATACTTATCCAGGCTACAATGGGCAAGATCGATCGCGTTGTGCGTATCACCGTAGGACCTAACAACAAGGCTACTGAGACAGTGCCCCTCACGGGCGATCAGGTGGACAGCGTGTTGCCGGCATGGTCGCCCGACGGCACTCTGATCTCCTACCAGAGCAAAGAGAAGAGCGCCGACTACCAGGTATTCGTGATGAACGCTGACGGTTCAAACAAGCATCGAGTTACGGCCGGCAAAGGCTACAGGGGACAGGCGCAGTGGTCGCCTGACGGCAAGACCCTCGTTTACGTAGGTGGCGATACATCGGACCCTGCGACGGCCAAGGAGCTTTACCTGCTGCCGGCGGCGGGTGGCGCGGAGAAGGCCATCACGAATATGGGCAAGAACCTGAGCCACCCTACATGGTCGCCCGACGGCAAGAGCATACTCTTTATGCAAGGCATCGGGCAGCAGGACCAGGCTATTTTATTGGTGGGCACGGATGGTAGCGCCCCCAAGACGATTGTCGAATCTGGTCCCAACAGCTCTCCACAGTTCTCGCCACAGGGTGACAAGATAGTATTCTATGCGGTACCCAACACCGGCAGCGACGTCTTCGTCGTGCCTGTTACGGGCGGTCAGCCCATTGATCTTACCACGCTATCCGCTGAGGACTACATCCCCACATGGTCGCCCGACGGCAAGAAAATTGTTTGGTCAGGCAAGCGCGGCACCCAGCAGCGTATAGTGGTAGCGGCAGCCGATGGCAGTGGGCAAGTGGCGATCTCCAGCGGCGACGGCTACGATTACCAGCCAGTATGGGGCCGTCCAGTCAAGTAGATGCATCTGCTCGTCTGTTTCGTCTTCCATTACGCATGGAGTACTTCGACTTCACTATGAACAACCCCGAAAATAAAGCCTACCCTATACTCGAATTCGACAGTGCCGCCGAAGCTCTGCTGGAGCCCAAGCGCATAGTCAAACCTCCGGCAGGTGGTGTACCCGAGCATGCGGTGGCCTGCTTCTTCCAGGAGGTGATCACCAAACTCGCGGAAGAGCACAAGGCGCAGGTGATCGCGCGCTTGCGGAGCGAGATCGGCACCCACCCCGTCTGCCGGGTTGAGATAGAAGGCAAGCCCCTGGCAGTCTTTCACCCCGGCATCGGTGCGCCTCTCTCCGCCGCCCTGCTCGAAGAGGTGATCGCCCTGGGCTGCACCAAGTTCGTGGCGTGCGGAGGGGCGGGTGTGCTGGATAGCGATATAGCATTGGGCCATGTTGTCGTGCCCACAAGCGCTGTACGCGACGAAGGCACCTCTTACCACTACTTGCCGCCGGCGAGGGAGGTGGCAGGCGACCCCCTGGTGGCAGAGGCCATAAAGCGCGTGCTGGCAGCCCACAATGTAGCTTA
>JALYYZ010000122.1 GCA_030945985.1 Chloroflexota bacterium | reverse complement strand
ATACGCCGCAAAGCGACGACAAGGCGCTCGATCTCGTCAACTCTGTTGTAATGAACCGCGCCGACGCGAACAGCGCCACCGCGGCCTTCGAGGCCTAGCTTCTCCATTATATCGAGCGCGTAGTAGTTGCCCGTCCACGCGAATATGCCGGATGCGCCCAGGGCTGCGCCTATCTCCTCGGTGGCATGACCATCTATGGTAAACGCAAAGGTGGGCACCCGCTCGGCCAGGCGTGCCGTATCGGTGATGCCATATACCTTCAGTCCGGGAACGCTCTGCAATCCCTCCAGCATGGCTGCGCTCAGACCTTGCTCGTAGTCGCGAATGCTGTTCATAGCCCGTCTTAGCGAGTCGCGTTTCGGCTCAGCGCCAGGCTCGCCGCTGCCTGTGCGGCCAAGCTCTGCCAGGTAATCCAGTGTTGCCACCAACCCTGCCAGGCATTCGTGGTTCTTTGTGCCGCTCTCGAACTTCTCGGGAGCCGTGTGCGGCGCAGGCCTTAGTTGGTAGGGTCGCAACTCATCGAGTAGCGCGAGCTTGCCGTAGAGGATACCCAGGTGCGGGCCGAAGAACTTGTACGAAGAGCAGACCAGGAAGTCGACATCCAACTCCTGCACGTCGATGGGGCCGTGCGGTCCGTAGTGAACCGCGTCCACCCACAGCAGCGCGCCCGCGCTATGCGCCATTTCAGCTATCTTGCGTACATCGGTGACCGTACCCACGGCATTTGATGCGTATGTGACGGCCACCAGCCTTGTCCTGTGGTTGAGCATACTCGCCAAAGCTTCCATATCGAGCGTGCAGTCGGTGAGGTGTACTGGCACCCTGCGAACCGTTACGCCTCGCTCCTGCAGATCAAGCCAGGGAGTGACGTTAGCGTCGTGGTCGAGCTCCGTGACCAGCACCTCATCACCCGGCCCCAGCGTGCGGCCTATCGCCCGGCTAAGCGTGAAAGTAAGGGAAGTCATGTTGGGCCCGAAGGCTATCTCCCTGGGAGAAGAGGCTCCCAGGAAGGCAGCCATACTCTCACGGGCTGTGTCTAGAATCGCATCGGTCCGCCGGCTGGTGAGGAAGGCGCCATGCACATTGGAGTTCGCCTCTTGCAGGTAGCGGCTTATCGCATCGATGCATTGTCGGGGCACTTGAGTGCCTGCCGGGTTGTCGAGGTATACTACCGGCTTGCCGTCTTGCTCAAGCGCCAGCGATGGAAATTGCGACCTCACCCATTTGCTATCGATGACTTGTCGCTCTCTGGTAATCTGTGCCATGTTGCCCTCCTGGCTACTGGTTGCATAGTGTAAGTTATCTCTTGAGTTGCTGAAATGTTGTGCTCGCGTCTTACGCGCATTTTGCGTGAGTTACATATCCCCGGCTGCCATAGCCTTTCGGGTCCAATGCGCGCTCCACGGCATACCTTCTGCTATATACTTCACTGCACTAGCTGTGCCCCCTGTTCTATTGTGCCACCTCTGTGCGCCATGTACGAGCCTACATCGGTGGATACGCACAATAAGATGGCTTTTTGTGAGGAGATAGAATGACACGCATACAGTTTGGCTGGGCTATGCCCAGCGGTTCTCGCGACAAATCGAAGCGAAACAAATATGTCGGCAACTTGGAGCGTGGCCTTGATCTGATCAAGGGCCACTTCGCCTCGGCCTGGTTCGTGGACCACATGCAATTTGATGACGGGGACCTGATGGAGGGTTGGACGGCACTGACATATATGGCCGCCAGGCACGAGGACTTCCATTTTGGACATGCTGTGCTCTGCCAGTCATTTCGCAATCCTACTCTTCTTGCCAAGATGGCCGCTACTTTCCACTTCATGAGCGGCGGTCGCTTTATCCTTGGGATGGGCGCCGGTTGGAAAGAGGATGAGTACGCTGCATATAACTTTCCATATCCGCCTGCCGGGGTGCGAGTCGAGCAGTTGGAGGAGTATCTGCAAATCTTGAAGGTCATGTGGCATGACGAGAAGGCAACCTTCAATGGGAAATACTACAGTGTAAACGACGCCTGGTGCGAGCCAAAGCCTGATCCGCTGCCGACCATTATGATAGGGGGATCCAAGCCGAAGATGTTGCGCCTTGTTGCGCGGCACGCCGACTGGTGGAATGTATCGTGGACTAACATAGATGATTACCGGGAGCAGGTAGTTGAGAGCGAAAGGGCTTGCGCCGAGATAGGCCGCGACCCGTCTACCCTGCGCCGGACCTGGTTTGGAGGCTGCGCTTGCGCGCCCACCGAGGCGGAAGTTGAGCAGCTTACAGGTGGTAAGTTGCAGGCGGGGAACGCTTTTGTAGGCACACCTGAGCAACTCCTCGAGCAGATGCGTCCTTTTGTCGAGCTTGGAGTGGACTATTTTATGCTGGGCAGCGCCGGCTTTCCGCAGCTCACCACGCTGGAGATGCTGGTGAACCGTGTTCTGCCGGAGTTGAACAAATAAATGATCCTCCGATCAAAGTAGCTGCAACATGACATACCGGCAGTAGTGAGATGACCACAATGCTGTCACCAAAAAGGAGGACCTGATGCCGAGCGGCCCTGATCGTGTGCAGGAGGCACTTGACCAACTTGGACTCGATTCGCGCGTAGTGCGCCTGCCCGACAGCACTCGGACGGCACCCGAAGCAGCAAAGGCAGCGCGCTGCGAGGTAGGCGCCATAGCCAAGTCGCTGCTTTTCATGGCGGACGGCGACCCTATCCTCGTAATCTGCGGCGGAGATCGGCGTGTAGACGTGGAACGCGTGGCAGCCCTCGTAGGCGCGACCAGCGTGACTATGGCACGGGCGTCTGAGGTGAGGGATGTAACAGGCTATGCTATAGGGGGCGTGCCACCCATAGGGCACCCCACGCCTCTACGTAAAGTGATGGACAGCGGCCTGCTGGCGTGGCCTGTTGTATACGCTGCTGCAGGGGCTCCCGACGCTTTGTTCCCTGTGGATCCTCAACGCCTGCTTGATGTGAGCGGGGCCACTATTGCCGATGTGGGCTCCGTAAGCTAACCGCGCTCTTCTTAATGCGCCCTTAAGCAGCCTTTCAGTCTCAGAACAAAGGATAAACAAATCAGGCCTCTCCAAGGTTTGATTTGTTTATCCCTGAAAAGGAACGATCTTTCTTGAAGATGTCTACTGAGTCAGCATCTTAAAAATGTCTACCGAACCAGCATTAAATAAGCCGGTCACTTTGGGCGACACCAGAGCCACGCTGATGACCATATATACACGCCTTCTCACGTTCTATGGCCCGCAGAGTTGGTGGCCCTCCGTGAGTGGCAGCAGGTGGGAGATCATGTTGGGTGCAGTGCTCACCCAGCGCACTACGTGGCGCAACGTAGAGCTTGCACTGGCTAATCTTGTCGCAGCCTGGGGCGAAGCGGCCCTCACGGATCCTGCCTGCATAGTGGAAGCGGACGATGATGAGCTTATTAGCTTGCTCAGGCCGGTAGGTCATTACACGACGAAGCCTCGCAAGCTACGCAACCTGGCGCGCTTTGTTATCAGCCGTGGTGGGGTAGACCGCTTTGCTGCCTCAGACGAGTCCGACATGGCTGTGCGGAATGCGCTCCTCGACATTTGGGGCGTGGGGCCGGAAACTGCCGACGCGATACTCCTCTATGCGCTCGACAGACCTTTCTTTGTAGCTGATGCCTATGCTTTGAGGCTTGGGGTACGCTGGGGTTTGCTCACGCCGTACGCCTCTTATGCTACTATTCAGGCGCTCTTTATGGATAACTTGCCTCACGATCTTCAGCTTTTCAACGAATACCATGCGCTGATCGTGCAGCACGGCAAAGAGACTTGCCGTCCGAGGCCACGTTGTTCTGCATGCCTATTGGCTGAAGAGTACGTACTTGATCGCCCCGGACAAACCTGGTGTTGCCCCAGGGCGTATACCGGAGTAGAGGAGATATGATCATGAAAAACGCTGCACCCTGGTTTGGTGGGGTCTTACTGCTAATTGGCATTATCTGGATGTTGCAGGGCATAAACATCCTGCCAGGCAGCTTCATGACGGGGCAACTATTCTGGGCCTTCGCGGGCGCGGTATGCATTGTCGTAGGTGGACTGATGATTTATGCAGGCCTACGCGGTAGACGCGCGTAAGCTCCGCTTCATAAACTTGACACCCCAGATGGGCTGTGGTAATATAAAGGGCAGTTTGGAGGCGTGGTGTAGCGGCCTAACATGCGTCCCTGTCAAGGACGAGATCGCCGGTTCGAATCCGGTCGCTTCCGCATCATAGACATTGTTGACACTCGGTCGGCAATGTCTATTTTATTGGCCTGAGAGGAGTTTTCTAACAACATAGCCGGCTTTTTCGAGCGAGTTGTGCATGGTCATGAGACCATTGTAGTTGAAGATGAGGCTGGCGAAGTGGCAGTACTCAAGCCTGCACCCACACTTGGAAGGCGAGTAAGCACACGCAAGAGAACTGCGGCTGACCGTGAGGCGTCCCATTCGTCTCTTGGCGGGTGGAAAGACCTCGTTGACACAGATAAGCTTACCGAAGACATTTACGAGAGCCGCAGCATCGCTACCAGGCCGCCAGTACAGCTATGACTGATGTACGTTATCTTGCAGATCGTGATGTAGTGATTGATGCTCTCAAAGGCAAAGACCAGGGAGTACAACTGCTATCATCTCTGGAGCAGAACTGGCAGACTACAACGGGTGGCTTGGTCTCTCAGAAGTCTTCTGTTTTCGGACGCGGGTGGCGATGCTTCTTATTAGCGTTGCTGCGTGAGGATCGCTAAGAACTCCGAGGGAGTGACGATCTTTATGCCCTCTACTTCTCTCAGTGAGAGCAGCTCATCGTCGCCTGTTACCAGGTAGTCGGCCTCGCCTACTGCGGAGTAAGCTAGGAGGTAGTCATCTTTGCGGTCTCGTGAGATGGCGGGTATGGATTCGGCGTCCACTATCCAGCTGGGGAGCTGTGTAGTGACGTCATCTTTGCGGTCTCGTGAGATGGCGGGTATGGATTCGACGATCTCAGGAATTTCGTCGCTACTTTCGGCAAGAAGGTCCACCAGATCTTGAAGTTTCTCCATGCTTATTCTCGCCGCCAGATAGTGTTTGGTTCTTACCCGCCGCGCCAGTTCCTCCAATAGTGCGCTCGTTATGAGCAAAGTAAACTCTCCGGCGAGTCCGGCTTCGACAATTTCGGTGATTGAGGTTGCCCGTTGAGAGGGCAAAAGGAAACTTATGAAAATATTGGCATCGAGTAGCGCTCTCATACAAAAAGAGTCGTGATTGCCTGATCGCTGGCCATCGGCAAGTCACTATCATTCTTCAAATCGTATCTTGCCCTCCTTCACCAAATCGTCAATGACTTCCCGCGTGAAGCGGTCAGCGAGCGCGTCCCCTTCTTCGGGGGTGAGGTCTTGATTGACTGCCAATACCTCTGCCCTAAGCTTCCTGAGTCGCTCCAGGGCTTGTTTGCGGCGCTCCGGCTCTTTGAGGCTCTTTACCTTCTCGTACTCGGTATAGGGCATGATAACTACAGTGGGTTCTCCCCTGCTTTCGACTATTACGTCGTCCTGGTTCTGAAGCACCCAATTTACCACAGAGCCAAGCTTGTTTTTCACTTCACTTGCCGACACTGTCCGGGGCATTGTCTTCTCTCCTGATAGCGATCATTTTCTTATTGTGATGTTCTCGGATAGCCACGCTTGGTAGCTATTCTTATAGCTACTGTAGTAGCTAATTGATCGGATTGCAAGCGATTTTCTCAGTCTACCGAAGCACTGTGGCGCAATCGTCACTTGATCTCCTGCGGGGGGTACTTCAGGCTACGCATGGCTCTTGACTCGGCAGCAACTTTTATCTCCAGCAGATGTTCTCTAGCGAGCTTATCGAAGAGAGGCTTGATATAGAAGGGGCTGAGGACGAGACCGCGCAGCGATGCGGTCCGAAACTTCCCTCTGTAGAGCAACACGCACATATGCTTGCCATCTCTTTCGAGCCGTATCTCTTCCCAGACGTGAGGTATGGGACCTGAGAGGTGCCTGTATGTAATAACATCAGGCGGGTACAGCGTCATCTCTTCGAGAGTAACGTAGCTCTTGTCGCCCGAGTACGTTGTGAACTCCACGACCAGTACCTTGTCGCTCTTGCGCCGGACGAGCCTGGCGCTGTTTTTCGAGTTCGGTAACCGGCCTCGTCCGGCTGACGAGATTATCTCCCACACTATTTCTCGTGGGGCTCTTATTCTAACTCTCTGCCTCGTAAGCTGCGTGGACGGCCACATCATTTTGACATATCCTGGTGTACGCTGTAGAATGACTGGAACCGGAGCCGATTACATCTGTTTGGCTTCAGCGAACGTTTTATTGTATGTTCTCCTCGAAGCTAAAGCATTTGTGAGGCCAGCAACGTGTGGCGGAGTGTACCGATCGGGTATCCAGCCATTAGCAGGCAGAGTTCATCCCGAAGTGGTCCTCATGCGCACAACCGTGGCATAGCCTGTGCTGCCTGCCTTACTAACTCACAAAGTGGAGGATAAATAGTGTCAGGAGGTAAGTGCCTAACGAGAGATGTAATAACAGCATTCCAGCATGCAACAAGCAAAGGCTACATGAATAGCTTTACTTGTGCTTTTAGTTTGATGTAACCCAATGGAGGATGAAATGAAGAAACGGAATCTAAGCCACTTAGCAGTGCTTGTGGGCTTATCATTTACCCTGGTTTCGTGCGGGGGCACCGCTGCGACCCCAACAGTGGCTCCGCAGCCCACAACGGCCCCGACAGCTATGATGGCTGCTAACACGCCGACCACCGCTGCTATGGCCAGCACGCCGACCACAGCCGCTATGGCTGACACACCTACGACAGCCGCTATGATGGGTACAACACCCACAACGGGCGCTATGATGGGTACCACGCCTACTGATGGCGCTATGATGGGTACAACACCCACAACAGGCGCTGCGATGAGCACCCCCGGCGCTGCGTCCGCAGTTAGCTTTACCATGCACGCTCAGAATGGCTCGGGCGAAGACGGAACGATGACGTTGACCGACCTGGGCAACAACAAGTCACACGTCTCACTTACGTTGAAAAATGCCCCGGCAAACCCGCAGCCCGCGCACATACACAAAGGCACATGCGCTGCGCTGAATCCAACTCCGGAGATACCTTTGACTGACGTTGTCAATGGTAAGAGCGAGACCGACATCACCAATGGCGGCTCGGGCGACTATGCCGTCAACGTACACAAGTCGGCTACCGAGATCAGCACCTACGTCTCCTGCGGTGATCTTTCGACGGCCAATATGGTTGGTGGTGCCGGCACCACTGGCACACCGGGCGCTACAACAGGCACCCCCGGCGCTACAATGAGTGGCACGCCTGGCGCCGCGATGCAAATGGACCCGAGCAAGGTAGGCCAGGAGTTGGTCGATGCCTATGCCGGCAAGTATAAGGGCACCAAAGTCACCATGTTCGGCCCTTTTACCTCCGATGACGAGGTAAAGTTCAACAACTCGGTCAAGGACTTCACAGCCGCTACAGGTATTGCGATCCAGTACTCCGGCTCGAAGGAATTTGAGACTACTATCAACGTTCGCGTTGAAGGCGGCAACCCTCCTGACATCGCCGATTTCCCGCAGCCGGGCCTCATGGCCAGTATTGCCAAGACGGGCAAGATACAGGACGTGAGCAAGTGGATCAAGCCGGAATGGCTGGCTCAGGAATATAACAAGGGTTACCTGGATACTGCTACCGTTCAAGGTGCAAGTGGCAAGATCCTGGGAGGCATCTTCCAGCGGATCAACGCGAAGGGCCTCGTCTGGTATCCCAAGAAGGCTTTTGACGCAGCCGGCTACAAGGTCCCCACGACCTGGGCCGAGCAGCAGACGCTGATGGACACGATTGTCAAAGACGGTGACACCCCCTGGTGCATCGGCATCGAGTCGGGCACCGCAACGGGCTGGCCCGCGACTGACTGGCTAGAGAATATCATGCTGCGCACCACCTCCACCGACAACTACGACAAGTGGACCACGGGCGCTCTCCCGTTTACCGATCCTACGGTCAAGAACGCACTCAAGATAATGTCGGACATCTGGCTGAATCCCAAGTACGTCTACGGTGGAACCAAGCAGATCGTAAGCACCGCCTTCGGCGACGCTAACAAGCCTATGTTCATGAACCCGCCCAAGTGCTGGCTCGAGAACCAGGGTAACTTTATCACCAGCTTCTACCCGAAGGACGCCAAGGCGGGCGTCGATTACGACTTCTACTATCTGCCTCCTATCGACGCTCAGTATGGCAAGCCTGTTGAGTTCGGTGGAGACCTGATGTCTGCGTTCACCGATCGCCCCGAAGTACGCGCGGTCATGGAATGGTTCAGCACCTATGACGGAGTCAAGGGCTGGGTCAAGCAGGGCGGCGCGCTGGCTCCTCAGAAAGACTCTAACCTCGCCGACTACCCCAGCGATCTTGATCGCAAGGTAGCGAACACAGTGCTCAACGCAACTGTCGTGCGCTTCGACGGCTCGGACCTCATGCCGGGCGCCGTGGGTGCCGGCACGTTCTGGAAGGGCATGACCGACTACGTCAGTGGTACGGTCGACGCCACCAAGGCCCTGGAGGAAATCCAGGCAGGTTGGGCTAACGTCAAGAAGTAAGCAGGCGTAAGCCTTAGTTAGAAGCCTGCGTCTGCTCCCAATTGGTAACAGACGCAGGCTTCTATACAACCAGTACAATATAACCAGTACAATGTCGTACGGTCGTACGAAACACAACCATTCAAGCCTTAGCTGTTTGTTCCAGCTGGGTTCATAGTTGTAGCCAGCTTCCTAAATTAATCATGTCCAATCAATATTATATGCGAGGAGCGCGATGTCTGTTTGCGCTTAGGAGATGTGATATGCAAGGTACGACTGCACTCAATCCTCGGCAATCTCCGAAGACATCTTCGGAGGCGTGGTCGCCGGCACGCTTCTTCGGCTCGCTTCTCGGGCTGATTGTCACCCTGGTAATTCTCTGGTATGGGTTCCTCTTCCTCAGGGGTACCGATGAACTTTCGTTCGGGTTCTTCTCCTTAAAAGGCAATGACAGCCCTCAGGTGGTCAACGCGTTGATAGCAATCATCTGGGGTGTGGGCGGCGTTGCTGTATTGTTTACGTTGGCCAACATGATCGTTGAAGGCATGCCTTTGCGGTGGCAGAGCCGGATCCAGCCCTACGTCTTCGTGGGACCCGCTGTGGCTATACTGGTCTGGTTTCTTCTTGTTCCAACGATAAGGACTTTGTACCAAAGCTTCTTTGATGCAAGCTCGACAAACTTCGTCGGCCTTTCTAATTATGGAGCAGTAATAACCGACCGAGGCATGCTCGAGTCGTTCCGTAACAACGCCATCTGGCTCTTTGTCGGCACCGGGCTTTGTGTCATATTCGGACTGCTGATCGCTGTGTTGGCGGACAGAAGCCGCTTTGAGACGCTGGCAAAGGTGTTGATCTTCTTGCCGATGGCTATCTCGTTCGTGGGTGCGGGTGTAATCTGGCGTTTTATGTATGCATACGCCCCTCCCGGCCAGCCCCAGATCGGACTGCTCAACGCTATTGTTGTGGGGCTAGGCGGGCAGCCCCAGGCATGGTTGAGCCAACAACCCTGGAACAATTTCTTCCTTATAGTAGTGTTGGTCTGGATACAAACGGGCTTTGCCATGGTGATCATTTCGGCGGCGCTCAAGGGTGTGCCTGGTGAATTGCTCGAAGCCGCGCGGCTGGACGGCGCATCGGAAATACAGGCATTCTTCAGAGTCATCATCCCGTACATACAGGGCACGCTGGTTACGGTTACAACCACGGTTGCCATCTTTACGCTGAAGATATTCGATGTGGTAATTGTAATGACGGGCGGACAGTACGGCACTTCCGTGGTGGCAACGCAGTTCTATCGTCAATTCTTTAGCAACCGCAACTTCGGTTATGGAGCAACTATAGCGATTGTGCTCTTTCTCGCAGTCTTGCCTGTGATGTTCTACAACCTGCGCCAGCTACGCAACCAGGAGGGATTCTAATGGCCGTCGTACAATCAGCACGCAGCGCAGCAGCGCAGCCACAGGCAGTAGGCACAAGAAAGCGCCGGATAAAATGGGGTTCTGTAATAGTGAATGTGGTGCTCGGCTTGATTTGTCTCGCCTGGACGGTTCCTACACTGGGCCTCCTCGTTTCGTCCTTCCGGACCCGCGAGGACATTAGCACCACCGGCTGGTGGTCGGTAGTACCACACCAGGACTGGGTCAAGGCCAGTGAGATACAGTTGCAGACAGGTATAGCCCTGGACAAGCCGCTGCAAGTGGCGGGCACTACCTTGACAGATGACCAACTGCATAATGGTTATGTCCTGCCTGATGGCACACAAGTAAAATGGGCTAATCGTCGCTCGCGCCTTGTAGAGGTAGATTCAAAGCAGACGGTTAGCAACGCTCACTTCAGCACCTCCAACTACCAGAACGTGCTGACGGGACAGCAGTATGTATACACAGCGCCAGATGGCACCAAGACAACTGAGCAGGGCGACAATCTGAGCGGCTCTTTCCTCAACACATTGGTGATCGCGGTGCCCGCCACGCTCATTCCTGTGGCGATTGCAGCCTTTGCAGCTTACGCTTTTGCCTGGTTGCGCTTCCCTGGTCGCAGGATCATGTTCGCACTCGTCGTGGCGCTGCTCGTGGTACCGTTGCAGGTGGCGCTGATACCCATTCTGCTGGACTACACCAACCTGCACATCACGGGTACGTTCCTGGCCCTATGGCTCGCGCACACCGGCTTTGGATTACCTCTGGCTGTATATCTACTCTTTAACTACATCAGCCAGTTACCCAGGGACCTATTCGAGTCGGCTTTCCTCGACGGCGCATCACCTTTCACAGTCTTTACTCGACTTGTGCTACCCCTCTCCGTACCCGCGCTTGCATCATTCGCCATATTCCAGTTTCTCTGGGTGTGGAACGACTACCTGGTGGCACTGATCCTCCTGGGGTCGGAGCCGGGCAAAGAGGTGCTTACCATGCGCCTTGCTAATATGGTAGGCTCGCGAGGCCAGGACTGGCACCTGTTGACGGCGGGCGCGTTCATCTCTATGTTGGTGCCTTTGATAGTCTTCTTCTCGCTGCAACGCTTCTTCGTGCGCGGTCTGCTCGCCGGTTCGACGAAGGGGTAGTGCTCGCCGCATCCGTTCCCCGCACGAGCGGGTCGTGCCGGCCGCCTC
>JALYYZ010000109.1 GCA_030945985.1 Chloroflexota bacterium | reverse complement strand
TTGCTGATAGCGGGCTCTCTGACGCGTCTGGCCGCCCCTCTGGTGGAGGAAGTGTTGCTTGCCATCTCCCGTCGCAAGCGATAGCTTGATAGGTCACCGCTTCCTAGTGCGTCACCAGCTAAATGAGGCATGGTCATAATTCATTTTGCACGCGTGGCGCTCCGCAAAATATCAACGATTAAGGTGTGGATTCGCCTGATTGTGGCTCGTTTGTGTCACGCGTCGTGCGTGGGTTTGTACGTCATTTCGATTTATGACCACGCCTCACCTAAATAGTGAGTATTTTGTTTCCTGCGGAGGTACTAACGCCTCTTCAAGCGACCTCTTGGAGAAAGAGCGTTTCTTTCCAGAGACAACAAATCAAAACCCGCAGGGTTTTGATTTGTTTTACTTTCAAGAGTTTAGGGAAAATCCTAAAGAGATCGCTCAGGTCGCTCGCCCGCGCAGCGTCACCTAGCAGCGGCCCCACTCCGAATATCTCCTCGAGCGTCCTGAGAGTAGAGCTGTGGGTGTAGTGGACCGTGTTCACGTAGCCGATCCTGCCGAACGGCGAGAGAGCAATCAGGCCGATTGGTCCATCGCTCCCACCCTCGGCCTCGTCCCACGTGATAAAGAGCGCGCCGCCTTGCTTGAACGCCGGAGAGCCGGTGATCGCCGGCACTTCACGCTTCAGCCAGTCATCGCCGTTCCTCACGCTGTCGAGGCTTGCGCAGCCAAAAGTATTGTGCATGTCATGGCACAGATCGGGCGTGATAAAGTTGTAACGAGCCACGCGGTTGCTTTGCAGATCTGCTCTCAGCTCGCTGTATGGTCGCTCGTGAGCGATGCAATAAGCCGAGGCAGCATTGTTGCCGCCCGTCACGTCATCGAAGAAGACCATAGGGTTGTGCTTGGGCGCATAGAGGTCATGGGCCGTCAGTGGACACCCCACCCCGCTAATGCCCTCCTGGTACGCCTTCCATGAGACACCCGCTTTGTTCAGCAACGTGACGAGGTGGTTTTCCGTCGCCTGGTGGTTCGCTGACGGCTCTTTGTCATTGCTGATACCAAACGCGCTACCCGCCTCCAGCCAGAGATAATTGGGCTCACTTGGGTGAGTGCCGGGAGGATTATAGTACTGTTCAGCGTGCGAACCTTGCGCCAGGAGCACACTGTTGATGTATGGCGCGGACGAGCTACCCTTGATATCAGACCAGTTGTGGTTCTCCATGACGATGAGGAAGACGGTACTGATACTGTGTTGCCCACCTGCGGAGCCCTGGACTTGAGGGTGTTTTTGCCGGTAACTCAACGTGCCCAACAGCGATAGGAGCACATCATAAGGAGCCAGGTTTTCCGGGTGTAGCTCCATAACAGCGCGCTCGAAGTATTGCACGGTATGGAGCTTACCATCCAGGTCACTCCGCTCCTGGAACTCCTCTGAGATGGGATACCCTTGTTGCGCCACGCCACCATGCGACTGCCAGTAGTCCAGGAACTTCCCGCCTACCCTGTGGCCTGTTTGCTGAAACAGCTGAGAGCGAGACGCATTGTTCGCTACCTGCCCAGGGGCGCCCCCAGCATACTTGCCATTGTATGAAAGTGTACCAAGCAAGGAAAGGAGCACGTCATTGGGCGCGCTATTCTCAGTATGGGCTTCAAAGACGGCCCGCTCTAAGTACTGCACCACGTACACTTTGCCGTCTATGTCGGACTTCTCTGAGATCTCGCCGCTGATAGGATAACCTTGTTGTGGCAGGTCGCCATGCTCTGACCAGTATTGCAGGAACCTGCCACAGACGCTTTGGCCCGTCTCTTTGAAGCTCCGGCAGGCACCCTGCTGCGCAAGCACGGCTCGCTGCTCTGAGGATTGAAGCAGGACTAATATGGCGAGAAGGCAAGCTGCAATGATGCCTGGAATTAAGTCTCGGATGATGTCCGGTATGTAAAGCCTCTTCGTAAGAATACTCCTCTCAAAGGCGGGGCCCTCCGGTATCACGAAACGGACGGCAGGACTTGCAAGTGGGGGCTGCCCCGCAGGTCCAGGTCTGGGAGCCGGTCGAACATTGACCACCTGACCGCGCGACTATCCGACGTCCTCTTCGGCCTCCTCACCATGCTTCACTATGTCGCCCGGTTTGAAGAGTATATCTTGCATGATCGCACGCCACTTGGGCTTCTGGCGAAGCAAGAACTCCAGGTCCATGCCGAAATGCTTGAACTCCTCCCGCTGCGCGTTCTGCATGATCGCACGTGCTTCCTTGTTTTTCTCGACGGACATGCGCTGCTCATACCAGTCAATGGCCTGTGCTTCCTCAATAAGTGAAAGCACCATACGCGCGAATGTGCGCGTCTCCTCGGACAGTTCGTTTGCCGGCTCGTGATATTGGTCGAAACCCACTGTTACCTCCTGTTATGCTTGCGGAAAATCATATCATCGACGTGCAGAGCCGGCCTAAGCGGACCATACGACCCGCACCAGGTAAGTGCATGCCAATTATCGTCGATGTGGCGTGAAGGCTGGATTCAGCATGATAGCCTTACCTCCTCAGCATAACACAAGCAGTCTGATTTGGTCCATATTGAGGAGCCATATTGAGGTGCTGCCGGCATCGCCTAAACTCTCTGGCTATGTTCCATGATCGTGAGCGCATTGCCGGTAGCCGCGCCTTCAGCTGTGTTATCAAATATGCACCAGGTGTCGGCGCCAAGCTCCGCAGCCTGGGCCAGGCTGCCCGCAAGACCTTCCAGATACGGGGGTAGATATGCGGAATAGTAAATGCGTGGTGAGCCGTGGAGTCGATAATATACAAGACCGCCCCAACCGCCCGGCTCTGCCGCAGCAGGCAGAATCGCGGGGTCGGCGGCCACCCGCGCTACGCGGTAGCTCAACAACAGGTCGCCGGCTGTAGGCGCGAACCACGAAGCATGGCGTGGCTCGCATGCCACCTGTCCATCAAACTCTCCCCGAAGCAAGGAAAAGAAAGGCTCGGCTACTTCAGAATTGAAGGCGAGGCTTGGCGGTAGTTGAACCAGCAGCGGGCCAAGCTTAGCTCCGAGGTACCTACACTCGGAGAGGAAGGCGCGCATTTCAACACCTGCGTCCTTTAGTTTGCGAGAATGGGTGATTACCCTGGGAACTTTGACCGCGAAGCGGAACCCCTCGGGGACCGAAGCGGCCCACCGTTCATAGGTCTCCGGCTTGTGGGGTCGGTAGAAAGAAGAGTTGATCTCAACAGCCGAGAAGACACGCGCGTATCGTTCAAGTTGGCTATCTTCTCCACGGAAGCGCGCGGCATAAGATCTGGGTATGTTCCAGCCGGCACACCCGACCATCGCGCGGGGAACTCTCTTCCCCTGAACTTCCTCCATTCCTGCTCTCTCCATACATCTCCGGCTCTTTCAAACGGGCGAACGAGGGTGAACATGCTACGGCGTGTTTGCAAATAGCCCACTGTAGGTAGAGACCGCCCTGTAAATAAATTCACAGGGCGGTATTTGCAAACACGCACTAGTACCTCACCAGCAAAATAGTGATTGTTTTGTTTCATTCCGTCGCACATGTGTGAGCGAAAAGGAAACTGGTTATACTTTGCTGGTGAAGTACTACTACACTGCAAAGCGCCGGGGCCGATGGTTGCACTCTCCGGCGGTTGTGGACAGTTTAGATGTAAAGGCCATGTGAGTCAAACCATAGCCGCAACGAAAGGCATGGGTTCTTTTCAGTAGCAGACAAATCAGAACCCGGCGGGTTCTGATTTGTTTGCTACCTTTCAGGAAAGGATTATTGGTTCCATTCCCGCTCACCGGACGTGAGCAGGAACGGAACTAGCCAATCACAACTTAGTTTCGTAGGGTACCAGGTGCCGCTTCAGGCCATCATACCAGGCACAGGCAGTAAATCCGGGGAAGAGCTTGCAGTACCAAATTGCTATTGGTAGCCAGTCCAATTCCGCCTACAATCTCTATAGAAGATTAATCTAGAGGACCAATTTCCGGCGCGGCACTCCGTTCTTTGTGGCTCGTGCCAGGTATACCCGGTACAGAGCAGTGTTTGTCAGACGGACCCCCGCGGCGACGGATATAGGAGCTAACTTGCCGGTACCTCGGCAATAGAGAAGTTATGAAAGTTACACTTTACACACGTGTAGGCTGTGCCGAGTGCAAACGAGTATGGGACATGCTCGTGACGGTGGCCGCGCACTACGATCTGACGCTTGACGAAGCAGCGTCCCCTGAAGGAGCGCCCGCCCCATGCGTAAGGCTCGACGCACCCAACTCGCCTTTCTACGATGCGCGAGGGCTCGATGAGACAAAGTTAGCTGGCTACGTTGCAACCGCCAGGCAGTCGATGACTTATATCGCTGGGCACGCAGACCGCGCCCATACCGCGCGCCGGCCAGGCTCCGCCCCCACTGCTGCAGAGGAGAGGAGGCACCCCATACGGGCCTATCTTTGGAGGCACCGGGTAGGGGCAATGATTTCAGCGATCTCGCTCTTTATCTGGACAGCGTGGGCGGCTCCGCTTACCGTCTCGTTGGGGCTTGGCAACGGATTTTACAATGCCGTCCACAGCGCCTACCGTCTTGTCTGCGACCAGGTTCCTGAGCGCTCCGCCATGCTCGGAGGCTTGCCTGTATGCCTCTGTTGGCGCTGTACCGCCATCTATGCCGGTTCTCTTCTCTTCGGCGTCATTTATACCCTGGGCAGGGACCACCACGTAGCGAAGCTGAACTGGTTGACACAGCCTGTATCGCTCCTCATTATGCTCCTCTATGGGCTGCCCCTTATTCTTGACGGTGCGAGTCACGCGCTCGGGCTACGAGCCGGCCTCTCTTTGGCTCGCTCACCCGACTTCTGGCTCTCCTGGCAGACCTTCTCCGCCGACTGGTTGCTCCGCATCGCCACATCTCTCCTGGCCACTGTGGGCGCAGTAAAGTTCATCTGCCCCCGCCTCGATAAAATCGGCACCAAGTACGAACGCCTCTACAGGGCGCGAGCCGGTCTGGCTCGACGCGCAACAGGACCGGCTGCTTTAGGCACAGGTACGGCTGCACAGGGCACCTCCGACTAGAACCATAGGACTGACAAGCGTCTGGTATCGGATCGAAACTTGATATTGGTACACGCAGAAAAGGCGGCCACAAGGCCACCTTTTCTGCACTAAGTTACTTCCTCTTTCTGAGATTACGAGACCTGCCTGTTAGCGAGGGTTGCAGCCAGGGAAGAAGGTGTTTGCCACGATTTTCGCGCTCTGCCCTCTCGTTACTGTGTTCCCTGGCCTGAAGTATGCCCTGTTACCTGGTTGGCATGGCTCGGCCTGCCCAGTCTCCGGGTTCACGCCTCCGCATGGGTATCCTCCCATTACTCCTCTTGTAGCCAGCCTCTGCACAAAGAGGTAGAAGGGTGAGTCTGGTCCTACATCCTCGAAGGTCTGTCCACTTTGCGGGTCTGTGAACCCTGCTGCATTAGACACTATCTTCGATAGCTGACCTCGAGTTGCATTAGCTGACGGCCTGAAGTACGGCCTGTTCCCAGGTAGGATACATGGCTCATCAGGTTGTACTCCGCATGCGTACCCTCCCATTACTGAGCGGTGGCTCAAGCGGTTGATAAAGGCGTA
>JALYYZ010000104.1 GCA_030945985.1 Chloroflexota bacterium | reverse complement strand
CTTCAGCCTTGATTAGCTGCTTGATACGTGCTGTCTGAGGGCGCTCCTCGCCGGTCACCTGGGTCCTGGCTCCCGCAAGCCCCACCTGTGCCGGATCTATACCGAGCGCCGCGAGGTCGCGCATACTGATCTCTTTCTTCTTGGCTTTCATGATGCCGGGAAGCGAAGGATAGCGAGGCTCGTGCGCCGTCTGCGTTACCGATGCGATAGCAGGCAGGGGGGCTTCGACAACATCGTAGCCGATGTCGCTGCCCCTCTTGCCGCGCACTTTCCCGCCTGTGATCTCTACCTCGTTGATCCATGTCAGAGCAGGCAGGCCAAGCATCTCAGCGACGATGTTGTAAACAATGCCACCTCCGGCATCGGTGCTTTGAGAGCCGAACATCGCCAGGTCGAACTGCAATCCACGCAGCGCCTCAGCAAGCACCTTGCCTGTGGCCCACATATCCGAGCCGTGCAAAGCAGGGTCTGTCACCAGCACGGCGCGGTCGGCGCCCATTGCCAGACCCTTGCGTATCGTCTCGCTGCTATTCTCAGGCCCCATGCAGAGCAATATAATCTCTCCTGAGCCGTCGCCGGCCTCACGCAGCCGTAGGGCTTCCTCGATGGCGTATTCGTCCCACGGGTTGATTACTGAGGGTACCCCGGCGCGATCAAGAGTGCCGTCGGGCATCAGCCGCTTTTCAGCCGTGGTGTCAGGCACCGACTTCATGCAGACTACTATATTCAAAAGTTTATTCTCCTACTTCTCTGTAGCTAAACGTATAGTGAATCGTATCACAAAGGTAGGGCACGGTCAAGATTTACCCGCCTTGTGCTTCCCCACTCCGTCTCACAGAAAATAGAGGAGAATAAACAATCATAACCCGCAGGGTTGTGATTGTTTATTCTTTAAGAAGTGGCTTTTCTTTCCCGATAAAGCCTCCTGAGAGGCAGCAGCAGGGCAAAAAGGGCAAATAAGTACTAATCCTATATATGTGTGGTACCAAAGTACGCGTGTACAAGCCTATGCAAAGGGGCTATGCCTTCTGTATAATAGCGCAAGCAGGAGGCATAGAGGTTGGGCGCTTTGACTCAGGATGCCTACAGAGAGGCAGGCGTGGACATTGACGCGGGCGCGAAAGCGGTCGAGTTGATGCGCGGCGCTGTCCGCCGCACCTTCAACCAGAACGTGCTGGCCGATGTCGGCTACTTTGGCGGCCTATATGCCCTCGATAGCTCACCTTATGGTACCGTCCTCGTGGCGAGCGCCGACGGTGTAGGCACCAAATTGAAGCTCGCTTTTGCACTCGGCACCCACCGGCTGGCGGGGCACGATATTGTGAACCACTGCATAAACGACATACTGGTGTGCGGAGCCGTGCCGATCTTCTTCCTGGACTATATAGCATCCGGCAAGCTCATACCAGAGAGGATGGCCGAAGTGGTTACAGGCATGGCAGAGGCGTGCAGCGCGGCGGGGTGCGCCCTGCTGGGTGGAGAAACAGCCGAAATGCCGGGCATGTATATGCAGGGAGAATACGATATAGCGGGCTTCATAGTGGGCACTGTACAGCGTGATCGGTTGCTGCGGGGTGGAAGCATAGTGCCTGGAGACGTTGTTCTGGCGCTGCCGTCAAACGGCCTGCACACCAACGGCTACTCGCTTGCCAGAAGGGCGCTCAGGTTGGATGGGTCTGCAGAACAGATGAGAGAAAGACTAAATATATACGAACCCACATTGGGTCGCACGTTAGGCGAAGCGCTCATGGAGCCTCACACCTCATACCTACAGCCGGTAAGCCTGCTGCTGAATATGCCCGAGCGCCCCGTAAAGGGAATGGCGCATATCACGGGTGGAGGTCTGATAGAGAACATCCCACGCGTCCTCCCACAGGGCTGCGCCGTTGAGTTGGACCATGTCTCCTGGCAGGTGCCTGCGCTATTTAGGATTATACAGGAGCGTGGCGGTGTTGCCGAAGCAGAGATGGTTCGTGTCTTCAATATGGGCCTGGGAATGGTGATGATAGTAGCGCCTGAGCAGCAGGATAGGGTTATAGCCACATTGCCTCAAGCTATTAGAGTGGGGCAGGTGGTGCCTGAAAGTGGACAAGGCAAGGTTGTCCTGGACTATGCAGAGAGGTGAAACGCACAGAAGCGCTACGGTTAGGCATACTTGTGTCAGGGCGTGGTACAAACCTTCTTGCCATTCTCGATGCGATCCAAAAAGAGGAGTTGAAGGCGAAGGCCGTCCTGGTTGTGTGCAACCACAGTACCGCACAAGCTATTGTGAAGGCCCAGGGCGAGGGAGTGACTACAGCGATTTATGAGCACCACCTGAAGGACTACAACTCGAGGTTGGCTGGGCAGCAGGCGATAGCAGACAGGTTCGAAAGCGAAGGGGTCGATCTTATCGTATGCGCAGGCTGGGACAGGGTACTTACTCCCCAGTTTGTACGTAGGTTCGAGGGGCGTATCATCAACATACACCCATCTCTGCTCCCCGCCTTTGCCGGTGGGTTGCACGCAGTCAGGCAGGCGTTGAGTTATGGAGTAAAGATAGCAGGCTGCACGGTACATTTTGTCACCGAGGAAGTGGACGCCGGTCCTATAATCAGCCAGGCAGCTGTGCCCGTGCTGGAGAACGATACAGTGGAGACGCTGGCGGAGAGACTGCACAAAGAGGAGCACCGCCTTCTTATCGAGGCAATCAAGCTCTACAGTGAGGGCAGACTGCAGGTGGAAGGACGAGTCGTGAGGGTTCTGAATTCATGAGGCTAAAGCTAAATCAACGTCGAAACGACCAGGCACGACACAACAGGCACTATACAGGGCGCAAAACAGGCGACGAAGCAAAGTATGAACGATATAACTAGCGATAAATTAGAGCCGAGGCCGAATAGCAGCCTCTACGTCAGCGAAGCGGACAGCAAGCGCATCGGACGCCAGCTTGACCGTATGCTCCTCGAATCAGGAGCTAACCTGACGCTGCTCCTCGACCGTAGCGGCGAGATGATTGCTGTACGTGGGGAGAAGCTACCGCCCAATTTGGTTGTGCTTGGCGCGCTGCTGGCTGGCACGTTCGCCACCTCGCGCGAAGTGGCGCGCATGATGAACGACAATAACTTCCGTACACTGGTGCAACAAGGCATGAAAGAGAACACGCTGACCGAGCTGGTGGGCGAGTCGTGGATAGTGGTTATAATGTTCGATAAGAGCACGCATATAGGTCTAGTAAAAGATCTGTGCAGGCAGATCACACCCGAGCTGGAGGCGGTGCTGCTGCAAGTACAGCGCCGGAGCCGCAATATGAGTGGCCTGAATCCCTCGTTCCGCACGTCTATAGAGGACACGATAGATCTACTTTTCAAGGAGTAATTTCAGGTTCGGCATCTTTTAGCAGGACTCAGGCAAATTAGACACAGAACCGGCGCTGCTCAAGCGTGTAGACCCGAAAGTCTTATGGCATTATCGATTCTTTTTATCATACGAGGCTAAGAATAACAGCTCAAAGTTTAGTAGGGGGAAATAGAAGCGCATGGCACTAATCAACGTGGCAGCCCGAGAGATACATTGTAAGCTGGTCTACTATGGGCCCGGTCTCTCTGGAAAGACTACCAACCTGAAGTATATCTATGGCACCGTGCCTAACCAGGCGCGAGGTGATTTGCTCTCCATAGATACCGAAACCGAGCGCACCCTCTTCTTCGACTTCCTCCCGCTCGACCTGGGTCGCGTGCATGGCTACCAGGTGCGCTTTCACATCTACACAGTGCCCGGCCAGGTGCTCTACGAGCGCACCCGTGTGGCAGTGCTCAACGGCTCCGACGGCGTGGTTTTCGTAGCCGACTCTCAGCGCCCCAAACTGGCCGAGAACGTGCGCTCGCTACAAGAACTGGCAAGGAACCTCACCCAACAAGGCAAGCGCTTCCTGGAATTCCCCCTCGTAATGCAGTACAACAAGCGAGACATGCCTGAAGTGCTCCCCCTAGAGGTCATGGAGAAGTACCTGAACTCCATGAAGGTGCCCACCTACGAAGCAGTAGCCTCCAAAGGGGTAGGTGTGTTCGACACGCTGAGAACGATCAGTAAGCTGGTGATCAGTAAGTTGTAACAGTTGTTGTAATTTATCTATGTAGACTGCCAGAATAATAGAGAACAATTGGTTAGTGCAACATTGGATTGCACAATCATCTTACACATTAATTGCTGGTTTAACGTTTTCCTCGGAGTACGCCTATATAGATGAAGCAGGTTTGCTCCTATCTCCTATGTTGTAAGCTGACCGTTCCGCTATGAAAGGCTCAAGCATGCCTCGCACCCGCAGGCAGATCCGGCCTACAGCGGCTGGTCTTACCTCCTATCGACCGCTATTTATGGAAGGAGATCATGCCCATGTCAACAGAAGTGATACAGAGCAGTGTGCGGACGGACGGCGCTCCGGCTGCTATAGGCCCATATTCGCAGGCGGTGGTGGCAAATGGCCTGGTATTTTGTACCGGGCAGGTAGCGATCGACCCTGCCACAGACCGGCTTGTTCCCGGTGATGTTCAGGCCCAGACTCGCCGCGTGATGATGAATCTGGCCGCAGTGCTGGAGGCTGCGGATTCCAGTCTGCGGCACGTCGTCAAGACCACCGTCTTCCTGGCGAAGTTCAGCGACTTCCCCGCGATGAACGAAGTGTACGCGGAGTATTTCGGTGAAACTGAGCCTGCCCGCTCGACCGTGGAGGGCGGGCTGCCTGGGGGTATGCT
>JALYYZ010000093.1 GCA_030945985.1 Chloroflexota bacterium | reverse complement strand
CGCGACCACGTAGCCACGGTGGGCACTCATATCACCTTCAGGCTGCGCTCGGCGTGGCGGGAGATGGCCAAGGCCCTGGGGGTATCGCCTGGCCGTACAAGCTACGTAGCCTCCAGACTGCCCGAGCTTGTCGGTGTCGCCATGCTCGAAGATGGCGAAGAGGAGAGCACAGAGAGAGAAGAGATAGACCATACTCATACTGGAGGTGAGCAGCCACCGCGCCTGGCGGACGAGACGGAACGGCGCGCGTACAGCCTTGCCAAATCTATAGAGGGGCTTCCTCGGCACGCCGGTATGCATTGCGGTGGGGTGGTCATTGCCCCATGCCCAATAGCCGATGTAGCGCCGTTGCAGCGAGCCGCACGCGACCCAACCATGGCGATCACTCAGTACGATAAAGACGATGTAGAGCGCATGGGCCTTGTGAAGATGGACCTCCTGGGCAGCAGAGCCCTCACCTCCCTCGTAGACGCACTCAGGTCGTCAGGTATGGCTGTAGGCAGGGGTAAGGTAGCCCCGGCGCTCGACGCCATCCCGTTCGACGACGCGCAGACATACAGGCTAATGGCTGAGGGGGCGACGCTGGGCTGCTTCCAATTGGAAAGTCCAGGCATGCGTGGCCTGCTGAAGTGGCTCAGACCCGCCAGCCTGGACGACGTGGCAGTGGCGATCTCGCTTTTTAGGCCGGGTCCCCTGGAAGGTGGTTTCCTTGAGATGTTCATGCGCCGTCACCTGGGGCAAGACCCTGTGCAATATTCCCACCCGGCGATGGAGCCAATATTGAGCGATACACACGGGGTGATACTTTACCAGGAGCAGTTCCTCAGATTGGCCCACGAGCTTGCAGGGCTCGACCTGGGAGAAGCGGAGAAGCTGCGCAAGTCACTGGGCAAAGTGACAGGCCCTGAAGAGAGGGCTCAGCTAGGGAGCCGCTTTGTAGCGGGGGCAATAGAGAAGGGAATAGACCAGATGCAGGCGGAGAAGGTGTGGGCCATAATCGCGGGCTACACAGGCTTCGGCTTCTGCAAGGCCCACGCCTGCTCATACGCTCTCACAGCCTATCGCTCGGCCTACATGAAGGCCCACTACCCTGCTCATTACCTGGCAGCGGTGATAAACAACATGGGTGGCTTCTACGGCCCCTCGACCTATGTAGAGGAGGCTAGGAGGCTCGGCATCGCGTTGCTGACGCCCAACATCAATTGGAGCGGCGCCTGGTGCGAAGCATTGACTGATAAGCGCGCTATCAGATTCGGTTTGCAATTCATCCGAGGGCTACATGAGCGCACTATAAACACCATCCTATCTGAGAGGCGCAGCGTCGGCCGCTTCTGCTCGCTTGCCGAGCTAGCCACGCGCGTGGAGATGCCGCCAAACGAGATGCTCTCGCTGATAAAAGTAGGAGCCTGCGACGATCTGAGTGAAGACGCGGGCATACCGTCACTCTCACCAAAGATGGGCGATTTTGGCGAGACTTTAGGTTCGATGTACGAAACGCCCCTGAACCGCAAACAGATGGTGCTGGCCTTGCCATACTTCCTCTACAACCGCAAAAGCAAAGACAGACGCCTCGACCTCATATCGTTGCAAGAGAAGGCTACCGGTACTGAGGGGACCGCAGGGGTTCAGATGCTGATGGGCGATTTTATGCACGATGGAAGGGGCAACACAGGCAGAGATGGAGGATCCCCACGCATACTCGGCAGGTGGCAGTCACACATACAGGTGCCTGATGCCGAAGATTATACCCCCACAGAGAAGTTGCGACTAGAGCAGAGCATATTAGGCTTCTCCCTCAGCCTCAACGAGATGGAGCTTCACAGAGAGGAGATGGAGCGCAAAAATGTTGTGCCTTGCGGAGAATTGGCGCGACATGCCGGGCGCGAACTTACTATAGCAGGGGTGGTGGCTGCGGGGCGCAGGCACGTAGGCAAAGATGGAGAGTGGATGCTCTTTCTTACGGTGCAGGACTCTATGGGACTGATAGAGGTGGTGCTATTCCCGGATGCCTACAAAGCATACGGCAAAATCCTCGCCAACGGGGGCTGTGGGCCCTACCTGATCAAAGGCCAGGTGCAAGTGAGCGGCAAAGGACGAGGCATAGGCATACAGCCACCGGCCAACCTACGCCCTACGGATGTTGTCTCTATGAAGATGCATCCTGTGGTGATAGCGAGCGAGGTTAGCCCACTCTGAAAATAGTCTGAACCCCTACTCCTGTAGTGCCTTCAACTCAACCACAAGCCTGTCTATAAAGTCGTCGGCGTTGCGCACTATACCAAAGGCCTGGTGGGTGCCGCGGTCCATCAGCTTCTGTATCACGTTCTCCGACTGGTCGACGATGATCGTATAAACGGGCTCCATTTTGCCGTCACGCTCTATGAAAGTAGGCAGCATGTTGCCTGTGGCTATAGAATGGAGCATGGTGGCGAGCATCACAACAAGAGTGGCACCCTGCGTGAAGAAGCGCATCTTATCTTGCGCCTCGGCCGCGTCGGTAATTACCCCCGGCAAGGGTCCGTCGTCGCGTATTGAGCCCGCAAGCAAGAAAGGTACACCGTGGTTGACCAGAGCGTGCATGATGCCACTCTGCACCTGGCCACTCTGCACCGCTCCTGCTATGCTTCCCGCCCGCCTGACAGTGTTGATGGCGTCCATGTGGTGCCTGTGCCCACCGGGGACTACATGACCCTCCGAATCCATGCCCAGCGCCGTGCCGTACAGGGCCTGCTCGAGGTCATGCACTGCTACAGCGTTGCCTCCGAATACAGCGCCTACGTAGCCGTTGGCGATCAACCACGCCATATTGTCGCGCGCACCTGCATGCACCACCGCAGGGCCTAGCACCCAGATGGTCCTGCCGTTGCGCCGCCTGTCCCAAAGCAGCAACTCAGCGATGCGCCTATAGTTCAGGGGACGCTCGCGCGAGGCGCCGCTCGACATGAACTTAAACGACTCGTCGGGCTGGGCGTCGGGCGGCTGAAAACCGACCGCGTATGCCAGCAAGCCCGTGCTGCCGTCCTCCTCCATCCCCACCACAACAGGTTGGCCTGCACGCACGCGCCGCATCTCCAGGGACGCAAACTCTTTGATCTTTTCGTCCCACACGATCAGCGCGTCCATCCGCTGGCGCTTCACCAGCATCCACTCGCCGTCATGTTTCACAAATGTGGGGAAGTTTGTCGAGGCGTAGAAGGTAGTAGGCGCAAGGCCATCGGCGGGAGCAGGCTCTAACAGCTTGTCAGGAGCACCCGCCAGCTCCGGTTGTGAAAAATCGGGTGGTGTGTAGGGCAGATCGAAAGTGTACCTGTGGTTCAACTAACTCTATCTCCTTTTACCGTTCTTTTACTGTTATGTATTCGCTACTCCAGGAGCGTCTAAATAGTTGCGGATAATCCAGTACGAGCCCACTTGCATCAACCGGAAGCACAGCAGTGTAGCCTGATTCTAGTGCCTCGAACCTGTAAAGGCCGCCATCCGGGCCTGATTCCAAGCAGGTATATCTCTGCATGGTGCGGCTTACCTGCAAAGTCGGCACGTAAATGTAGACCATAGATATATCGGCAGACTGGCCCGGTTGCAGCCTTAGCCTCCGAATAGGGAGGGTATTCGTGAAAGGACTGCCACTGATATCCACATCAAAGCACCCATCCAGCCCCGGTATGGGTACACCCTTCTCATCAACCCAGTGACCTTTTCCATCCGAGCTAAGTTCCAGCTCTTCCTTGCCACCGATCAGGGACAAACAGACCCGGCTTACCCTCCAGCTAATATCGCATATAATCTCGTACATGAGGCGAAAAGCTCCTACTTCGTACGTGCCTATTACCAGTCCATCGGCATATATGCCGTCGCCTCTTCCAGCCAGGCACAGATGCTCAAGGCCGGGACCGTCCCACGGTATCCAGATCACCTCATGAACTGTGCTATCTTCAACACCGGGAATCTGAATCATGGACCTAACTCTCCAGCATCGGCACCCGTATGCCAAATCTCTCAGCCGCCTCGATGGCTTCGCTATAGCCTGCGTCGGCATGGCGGACAATGCCTATACCAGGGTCGGTAGTGAGCACACGCTGTAGGCGGGCTGCTGCCTCGGGCGTGCCATCAGCGACGATCACCTGCCCGGCATGCTGGCTGTAGCCTATGCCCACGCCACCGCCGTGGTGTACAGATACCCATGTGGCCCCACCCACAGCGTTGATGAGCGCATTCAAGATAGGCCAATCGGAGATCGCGTCGCTGCCATCGAGCATAGCCTCGGTCTCGCGGTTCGGCGAAGCCACGCTGCCGGTATCGAGGTGATCGCGGCCTATAACTATGGGCGCGATCACATCTCCGGTGCTCACCATACGGTTCACTACCTGGCCGAAGTGCGCCCGTTCGCCATAGCCCAGCCAGCAGATGCGAGCAGGCAGGCCCTGGAACTTCACATGCTTGCGCGCCAGCTTTATCCAACGCACGACAGAGTCATTAGAGGCAAATTCACGCAACACCATATCGTCTATCTTGTAGATATCTTGCGGGTCGCCCGATAGCGCGGCCCACCTGAATGGACCTTTGCCTTCGCAGAAAAGAGGACGTATGTAAGCAGGCACGAAGCCTGGAAACGAGAAGGCGTCCTCAACCCCTTGCCCAAACGCCTGCTGACGGATGTTGTTGCCGTAGTCAAACACCACTGAGCCCATGCGCTGAAGGTCCAGCATGGCCCTGACGTGCGTTGCCATCGAGGCGAGCGACTGTTGCACATATTCGTCAGGGTTTTCACCTCTAAAACAGGATGCTTCCTCCACGCTATAACCCAGAGGCACATAGCCGTTCAGCGGGTCGTGCGCCGATGTCTGGTCGGTCACCATGTCAGGCACTATACCCCGCCTTACTATCTCCGGATAAATCTCAGCCGCGTTGCCCAGCAGGCCGATAGATAGGGGCCGCCGTTCACGCACCGCCTCACCGGCCATCTCCAATGCCTCGTCGAGCGTAGAGGCTGACTTATCTAGGTAGGCACCCTGCAAGCGTCGCTCGATATGAGTGGGATCGACCTCTACAACTATGGCCACTCCACCGTTCATGGTGACGGCCAGCGGCTGTGCGCCCCCCATGCCGCCGAGGCCCGCCGTAAGCACGAGCCGCCCACTCAGGTCGGATGCCGGACCATAGTGCTTACGAGCGGCCTCTCCGAAGGTCTCGTAGGTGCCCTGCAATATCCCCTGTGAGCCTATATATATCCAACTGCCGGCGGTCATCTGCCCATACATCGTCAGCCCCTGCGCCTCAAGCCTGGAGAAAACTTCGCGGGTGGCCCAGTGGGGCACGAGGTTGGAATTGGCAATCAGCACGCGGGGAGCATCGGGCGTGGTACGAAAGACGCCCACCGGCTTCCCGCTCTGCACCAGTAGCGTCTCATCGTTCTCGAGCGCGCGCAGGCACTCCATGATCTTCAGCAACGAAGGCCAGTTGCGCGCCGCTTTGCCGCTGCCGCCGTAGACCACCAAGTCCTGGGGCCTCTCGGCAACTTCGGGGTCCAGGTTGTTCATCAACATCCTGAGGGCCGCTTCTTGCAACCACCCCTTGCACGAGATCTCTGTGCCACGGGGCGATCTTATAGCTTCCATCACTCCGGCCACGCTCTCCTCCTTACCCTAGCAGGCGCAGTTTATACCTGATATACGGGCTCAATATATTGGACCGGCACGCCGGGTCAGTGTACAGGTAGACTACTAGCTTACCAGGAAAGTATAACCAGTTTCATAAATGCTCAACCATGTGAGAAAGAATGAAACGAAACAATCACTATTTAGCTGCTGCGGTACTACGACCCTAAAAGCTTCACTTCATCTAACGTGCATTGATAGAGAAGCCACAAGTCTCTGATGCGAAAGCCTACAGATTCGTACAGGCGATTGGCGCCCGTAGGGCTCATCGAATCAACACCTAAAGCCACCATGCTATAGCCCGCGCTACGCAGGTTGTGCATACCGCTCAGCAGCACAGCACGGCCCAATCCTTTGCGCCGCCATGCCCTGGTGGTGCCCAGCAGTTCGATCCAGCCTTCGTTGCGTCCTGTGGCCTTGTTCTCTTCCTCGAACACCCCACAGATACAGAAGCCACCTATCTCATCAGGATCGGCGTCTACCTCGGCCAATACAGTGAGGTCAGGGCGTACAAAAGGGCTGTTCATCCTGTACTCCCATCGCTCCGGGGTCGATGGATGGAAATCAAAGTGATCGGAAAAAGAGTCGTTGAAAGCTTTGAGCGTCCGCGAATTATCGTCTGGCACACAGTAGTCGCGCATCGTGATGCCTTCAATGTGCGGTGGCTCCTCCAGGCGATCGAGAGGGCACTCCATCGTCCAAAATTGCCTCTCCTCGCGCATGCCTGCCTGGGTATATAATTCTCGTTGCGAAGACTGTTTATCAGAGAAATTAGCCTTGACGAAGGCCTTCGGCATACTCTTCTCAGCCCCGGAATTGTGCTCGTGAGCCAGACGTATGAGCGTGCCGAACAGATCGCGCTCCAGCCCCAGTGGACATAAGTGAGGGCGGGCGATCACCAGAACTTCATAGATACGCTCACTCATCTCTTCATCGTCTCTGATATTGAGTTGCCCGAAGCCCAGCGTAGTTGCGTAAGGTAACCCCTCCACACGCCGCTCCGCCACTATCACCTGGCGGGCCGGGTCAAAACCAGGACGCCCGAAGTCCTCCAGGCGCTCCTTTTCGGTAACGACAATATTGAGGCCATCCGATGCGAAAGCCTCCGTCCATAAAGCGGCAATTATCCGCGCATCGCCACTTTGATAGGGTCGTAGGGTCCAGCTTGCGCCTTCACCAGGTATAGTCGGACTACCTTCGATTAGACTTTTCGTATTGCTCATCACAATCCTTTACAACGTACCTTTACAACGTAATATACGCCGCTCTCACTTGCGAGGCGAGCGACACGCAGCCCCGCCATTTTAGCATAAGCCTCTCTCAGGGTACAACTCGACCCGACAGGGCAACAGTAGCCTGCCGACGTGAGATTCGGCTAAAATGTAGTATTAGCAACAGCCTCGGTAAGTAGCTGCACAGGGGATCGCACCATACAGAAGGATATCTCATATGGTTGTTCGCATTGTGGAGCATGATCCGGCATGGCCTGGCCTCTATGAGGAGTTAAGCTTGCCCCTCAGTAAGGCATTCGGCGAGTATGCGCTGGACATCCAGCACGTAGGTAGCACTTCCGTGCCGAGGATAGCCTCTAAGCCGGTCATCGATATAGCGGTCGCGATAGCCAAGTATCCGCTGCCCGGTGACGTTATTAGAGCGGTTGAGAAGTTGGGTTATGAACACCGCAGTGAGTTCGGGATACCACACAGGCACTACTTCCGCAAAGGCGGTCCTGGAGAGCAAGCCGTTCATGTACATGCAAATGTGCTTGGTAGCGAGGCATGGCTGAACCAGACTACTTTCCGAGACTATCTACGTGCTCATGCCGAGCGGGCTCGCCAGTATGAGGCGCTGAAGCGCGAACTGGCACAACAATATGCTAGCGATGCAGAAGCCTACACGGAGAGCAAAAGTGCCTTCATACTTGAGACTCTCGACGAAGCCCGTAATTGGCGCCCCCTAGAGAGTTGAGGTCCCTTATACCGCCAGATGGTGCGTATGAGTTCGGCGAGGTTACCGGTCACCCACTCGGCCTGCGGTCTTTGGTATGTTATACTTTCCTACAAACATCGTTCCGTTGAAAATCCCGAGGTTACGATTCGTGCATCACAAAATACGCCTATTATTAGCCTTGTTGGGCGTCTCCGTTCTACTGAATTCGGCAGGTCTCACGCCCACCCATACAGGTGCAACAGGCGTGGCGGCACCGAGCAAAGCACTGCCCCCGGTCTTCAGCCCACATCCGGCTCCTCAAAACCAACAGACTACCAACGATCCTGTGGCGCCACGTCCCGCACCCGCTACACTCGATGCCGCATCGCGCTACTTCACCGAAACGGGGCACATTGTCTCTGGAACTCTTCTTACATATTACAGATCAGTACCTCATAGCAGCGAGCTTTTCGGCCTACCTCTCAGTGAAGAGTTCACTCAGCGCCTGGGTGACGGCAACACATATAGCGTGCAATACTTCGAGCGAGCCAGGCTGGAGGAACACCCCGAGTCTGCAACCAACCCTGTGCAGCTTGGCATCCTCACCCCCCTGGCGCTGCATGGACGCACGTTCGCCTCTGTGCCTGCCGCGAAAAGCACGCCCGATCGCCTCTACTTCCCCGAAACTGGACATGCCATCCAGGGCGGCTTCCTTGAATACTGGCAGACGAACGGGGGCATATCGATACTGGGCCTACCTCTGAGCGAGGAGCTAGTGGAGAGCGGCATCACGGTGCAATACTTCGAGCGCGCTCGTATGGAGTACCGCCCCGACCTGCAAGGTACAGGATACGCCATACAGCTTATGCCCCTGGGCTATGAAGCGCTCAAAGAGGGGCGATTCAACATCCCTATGGGCACGCTCATCAGCTTCGAGCCTCCACATCTCGGTGAGGGGCATACGGCGCTGCTCGAAGTAGCTGCGTCGTCCTCGCTGACCGTTACCGGCGAGTACGAAGGCCGGCCTCTTCTGTTCGCCCAGATGCCGGGCACAGATAGCAAGTTCACCCTGGTTGGGGCTGTTCCCTTTGCCGACACGGGCGTGCGGCAGGTAACGGTCAACCTGCAGAACGGCGACGGCGGCAAACGCACAGTCATGCGCAACATAGAGATCGTACACTACCCTTTCCCCGAAGAGGACCTCCAGTTTGACGCGCAGACCGCAGCCCTCCTAGACCCCTCTCTCACCCAACCTGAGCTTACCATGCTCAACCAGATATTTTCGGGCCGCACGCCTACTCAGTACTGGCATGGTCTCTTCAGGATGCCCCTCGACGGCAAGATAACGATAACGTCTGATTTCGCCACACGCCGCTGCTACAACTGCCCGCCAGGCACGCCGCCCACTACCTATCATGGCGGGATGGATATGGCTGCGGCACTCGGGACGCCCGTGCATGCCCCCGCCGACGGCAAAGTTGTCTTCTCAGGTAAGCTCAACGTGCGCGGCAATGCCATCATCATAGACCACGGCCTCGGCGTCTACTCGCTCTTCGCTCATAATTCCAAGCTTATCGCCACAGTCGGTCAAATCGTGCATAAAGATGATATCGTCTCGCTGTCGGGCAGCACGGGTCTTTCTAACGGACCTCACCTCCACTGGGAGTTGCACGTGAGCGGACCACCCGTCGAGCCGTTGGAGTGGGTACACAGGCCGCTACCGTAGTGAGCGGCCACATAATAGAACCCTGCATTATATTTATGGGCACCCCTGAGTTCGCGGTTCCTTCGCTGCGCGCCCTGGCACAAGGCCCCTATAGGCTGACCGTCATTACGCAGCCGGATAGGCCGTCAGGGCGGGGTGGCAAGCAAACTCCACCCCCGGTCAAAATTGCCGCACAGGAACTTGACTTGCCTATTCTCCAGCCTGTAAGCCTAAAAGACCCGGACTTCAGAGGCCGTCTTGCCTCTATCAAGCCGGAGCTTACCGTGCTGGTGGCTTACGGAGAATACCTGGCCCTTTCATTGCTCGACCTGCCCGCACATGGAAGCATAAACCTGCACCCTTCGCTCCTGCCCAGGTGGCGCGGCAGCACCCCTATCCAGTCTCCCATCCTGGAAGGCGATAGCGTCACCGGTGTAACGATAATTCGCATGGACCGTGGCCTTGACACGGGGCCGATTATCGCCCAAAAGAAAGTACCACTTGCACACGACGAAACGTACAAGCGCCTCAGCGAACAGTTGGCTCAGCTAGGGGCAACACTCCTGGTCGAGACCATTCCAGGCTGGCTCACCGGTCAAATCAGGGCGGTGCCACAGCCCGAGGAAGGCGTCACATTATCGAGGATACTCACCAGGGAAGATGGGCTCATCGACTGGAAGATGAGTGCCGAGCAAATCTGGAGGCGGGTACGCGCCCTGCAGCCCTGGCCCGGCACCTATACCACCTGGCTGGACCGCACCATCAAAGTGCTTCAGGCCCAGACGGTGCAGCTCGGAGAAGAACAAGCCCAGGTTCCCGGCACTGTGCAAGTTGTCAGGCAAGGCAAAACACGTAGGCTGCTGGTGTGGACAGGCAGCGGCACACTGGAGTTGCAGCAGGTTCAACTCACAGGCAAAGCTCCTGTAGAGGCACAAGCCTTGCTAACTGGATATCCACAGATAGAAGGGAGCGTTCTTGGTGAGGCCGAGGTCGGCGGCAACTGAAGTCACAAACAACCCGGCAATTGGGATCACTTGACGCCACCATCCGCGTAGTGTAGGCTTATCTCGATATACTAGTCGTTGTGCCCTATGAGGAGTAGCACGAATCTCTATGTCTGTACGCACCCCTGAACCGCGAATACCTCTTGAACCCGAGGAGTACCCGCTCTACAAGCCCCCCAGGCGCATAGGCTGCTCGGCTCTTACCGTCATTACCTTGCTGACGGCCCTTGCCTTCGTATTTCTGCTCGCCAACGTTACACCCAAGCTCGCTAAAGCCATAGTAGATATACCACGCGGCCTTTTCAAGGCAACTGACGCCACCCCCGACACGACCCCCGGCTCGGCCAGTTCTCTAGCGACCCAGACGGCCATAGCGCCGGTGCCGGTTTTATCTCCAGGGGCCATTCCGCCAACTGCGGCTCAGGTTCATCCCACCGTAGCAGCTACTTTGGCGCCTATTGCTACGCCCACAGAGAGCGTTGAATATGTCAGAGTGGCAAATACGGGAGGCTCCGGTGTGAAATTCCGCAGCAAGCCCGACGCCACATCCAGGTATCCGACAACCGTTGCCGAAGATACAGTATTGAAGGTAGTCGGGCCCGACGTAACCGACCCCAAGGCGAGTATCGGCGTGTGGCGCGAGGTGCAGATACTTCCACCCGGCAAATATAGCGGCACCACCGGCTACGTACAGGCTAAATATCTGGTCCCTGCCCCGGCACCGAACAAGTAAGGGGTATATTACATGACTCTTCCCGCACTCCTGACCTCTTTGACACCACCCCACTCAATATGTACAATCATAAGGCATAGTGCATAGGGTATAAGGGCGGCAACTCAGCATTACAGCTATGCGATAGAAGGGAAAGATGGCTAAGAACAAATACGAGCAGGAGATAGAAGAGATCCTCTCCAAATACGAAGAGGAAAAAGGGCATGGCCGTGAGGTCAACAGCACGCCCAATGCCACAAGGCCGACCGTTCCAATTAAGCCGAGCAGCGCTTTCAGGCCGAATAACCCTCCGAACTACCCCCGGAAGCAGTATAACAGCCGTCCCCGCTACTCCATGTCGGACCTTAAGCATCTCACGTCAGGTCAGTATATGGCTGCCGCTTTCGGTGTAGCCATTCTGGCACTGGCAGTCAAAGAGCTCTCAGCGGCTGCGGCATCATTTCTTGTAATAGTCAGCGTAGTGCTCTTCCTCGTGCCCATACTCCTGAACTATGGCTCAGGAAGCTCATCGTCCGGCTCCTACCCCCGAGACGAAAAACGCTGGCGAGGCCAGGTGATCGATTTGAACACACGGCGGCCCATCAATGAGGATCCACTGGAAAGTATAAAGCGTCTTTTCCGCCGCAGATAGCAAAAGGTAGCCTCTGCAAAATATTAAAGGAACAAACGAACCGGAACCCTGCGGGTTCCGGTTCGTTTGTTCCTTTCAGGATAAAAAGAGAGCCCATGCTAAGGGATTACTCTATCATCAGCCGACACCTCGCGTTCCTCAGCGCCATCGCCGAAGCCGCGTATCCATTCGAGAACGCGGGCGTTAGTCTCGGGATCGTGCTGGGCAAAACGATGATCGCCGCCAGGGAGGAGCCATAACGACTTGGGTTCACCTGCCGCAGCGTAAAGCCGCTCGCTCAGGTGGGACGGTACCACCTCATCTCCCTCGCAATGTACCAGCAGAAGGGGCCTGGGGCTCAATTTACGCGCCGCTCTTGTTATATCCAGCCGGTATAACAGCTGTATCAGCGAGTTCACATTGACCCTCGGCAATTCGCCGGAAACCATGGGCGACTCGTGTCCGCGCTGCACCATTGCCACCTCTTCCATCAACGCGAGTAACCCTTTGTCGCTTGCCGGGCAAAAGGCCACCACGGGGGATAAGTCCTCCAGGTGAGACGCCGTATGTACAGCCAGCCACCCGCCAAGAGAGGAGCCGCGCACCGCTATGCTCATCGGGTTCACTTCGGGCCTGTTCTGCAAGAAGAGCAAGGCAGCAGCCACATCATTGAATATGTTAGCGTCAAGCTGGCCCTGGCTCTCGCCGTGCCCGCGCAAATCCATTATGAGGGTCACAAAGCCCTGCGCCGCAGCTGCCATCCCTAAATCGGCATGGTGCTCTTTACGCGAGCCGAAGCCATGACAAACTATAATGCCTGGCGACCACTGGCTCTTCTGCTCAGGAAGATAAAGGTGAGCCGCTAACTCAACGGCATCATAAGTTGTGAACCTGACCGCCTCCATAAGCTCCTCCGGTTGACGCGCCAATACCCCTCTGCTATAGTTTAGTTGTTATAGCACACGTCGCACCAGGGTTCAACAAGAACCCTCATGACTGTCGCAGCCATGCCACTGTAACTAGCTGAAATTAGCTTATACTCTAGTCGGTTGATCCAATGCTAAAGAGCCTCCTCTGCAATCACCAGAATCAATTCTCCGTCGTTGAAGACCCTTCCGCCATCAGCGATTTGCTGGAGCGTCACGACCACCTCATGTGGCTTGACCTGGAGCAGCCTACGCTCGAGGAATTCAGGCTGATCCAGGAGGAGTTCAACCTGCACCCCCTCGCTATCGAAGACGCCATGGCGCGCCACCAGCGCCCGAAGGTCGACCAGTACGACAACTACTACCTGGTCGTATTCTACGCGGTGGCCCTCGAGAGTGGTGAGAGCGGACTACGCATGCCGGGCAGGTATGGTCTGGAGGGCACGCGATTCCCGCGCACGGGTGACTCCCTACCAGGTTCGTCCATAGAAGGCCACAGGGAGACTGGGCAGACGAAAGACCAACAAACGGCCGACAAAGGTCAAGATGCTGGTACCGGCGAGCAGTGCATAGTGCTACGTGAGCTTACCATGTTCATGGGCCAAAATTACCTCATCACAGTGCATAAAGAGCCGGTTCCTGAACTTGCGGAAGCAGCCAAACGCTGGCGCAGGAACGTGGAGACAATAACTGCTGAGAAAGAAGGCACAGGCATTCAGGCACCCGGCACGCGTTCCCTCACTCTTGGCGAAGACGACCGCCTGAAGAATAGCGACAAAAGTCCTGGAGGCGCGCAGTCTCTGACCGGAGACAAGAACGAAAACGGTAAAGGCCCTTCTAACGGAACCGCACCTGTAGGGTCTAAGACCTCCGGTCAGGAGACTGCCCCCGCGCAAGTCGGACAGGCAGGCCCCCACACGGGAGGCATACAAAGCACCAACAGCATCGGCATTCTCCTCTACTCGCTAATAGATACTATCGTTGACGACTACTTCCCCGTGGTGGATAGCATCGTAGAGCGTATAGAAGACCTGGAGGAGCAAATTTTCGAGCGGTACAACCAGCAAGCCATCGAGTCGATCTTTAGCCTGAAGAAAGACCTTCTGGCCCTCCGCAAGGTGCTGGCGCCGGAGAGAGACGTGCTCAATGTGCTCACCCGGCGCGATATACCGATCTTCGAGCAAAACACCCTGGTTTACTTTCAGGATATCTACGACCACGTGGTGCGGATCACCGACAGCATAGACACATACCGCGATCTCCTTTCCAGCGCTCTCGACAGCTTTTTGTCGATGCAGAGTAACCGCCTCAATATAACGGTGCAAACCCTTACCTCCGTTTCAATCATGCTCATGAGCGTGTCGACTATCACGGGCTGGTATGGTATGAACTTCGAGAATATGCCGGAGCTTAAGACCGCGTATGGCTACCCTATTGTGATCCTTACGGTGATTCTCATAGTCGGCATAGAAGCCTTTTTCTTCCACCGGAAAAAGTGGCTGTAAGCACAGCCTCGCTCGCTTAGAGGCTATCTAGCGTAGATCCAAGCAACCTTTCAGCGTGAGAAGAAGTAAAGACCAAATCAAAACCCTGCGGGTTTTGATTTGGTCTTTACTAGAAAGGGACCGTCTTTCCAAAGATTTCTCCTGAAGCCGCGCTAACGCTCAGATATCCCGATTTACATCTCAGGACCCATGTGCGTTTTTCCACAGTAGTTTATATTGGTATCAGGCGGCCAGGGAATATGCAACCTTTGACTTTGTGCTGCGTATAAGGCTCATAGAGAAGCTGGATCAACTAGTACAGCTACGCGGAAAAAGCTTACTAGATTAAGCCACAAGTGGACGGCCTGTGTAAATCCACTTGAACGGTTTGGCTGTCTGATTGAAGTAGTTAATAAAGACTATGATGCGCCATATATCGGGAAAGCTCTTTCCGCCTTGCTGTACTAGGTAATAGGAGATAATAAGTTGAACGTAAACGGACACATCAAAAACGGGTTGCCTGCTCCGCCCGCTCAGGGCAACATTATCATCGAAGCCCGCGACGTGCAGAAAACATATGACACCGGCACCGTGAAAGTACATGCGCTGAGAGGCTTGAACCTGCAGATCACCCGAGGTGAGATGGCCGCTATAATGGGGCCATCCGGTTGCGGTAAGACTACCCTTCTCAATTGCCTCGCTGGCCTTGACGGTATCGACTCCGGTGAGATCATGATTGATGGCACTCCACTGCACAAGATGAGTGATAGGCAAAAAACAGACCTGCGCGCCCGCAGGATGGGCTTCGTCTTCCAGTTCTATAACCTCCTGCCCGTCCTTTCAGCTATCGAGAATATAGAGCTTCCTATGCTTGTATCGGGTACATCAGCAGGCGAAGCCCGCAAGCGCGCCGCTGAGGCTATCGAGCTTGTCGGCCTCACTAATTGGGCAACACACAGACCTGCGGAGCTATCAGGAGGTCAGCAACAGCGTATCACGATTGCGCGTGCCCTGGCCAACAAGCCAGCCATTATATGGGCCGACGAACCGACAGGCGACCTCGACAGCGAAACTTCGACCGATATTATGGACCTTCTTTGCCGCCTGAATCGGGAGAATGGTCAGACTTTCGTGGTGGTAACGCACTCCCCAGAAGTTGGTGCTCGTGCCAACCGTATCGTACGTATGCGCGACGGCCAGGTCACCGACTATGGCCTCGGCAGCGCGCCCGTTATGCAAGAAGCAATAGCAGCTATAAGTTAGAGTGCATGGGGGCCCCCATGCACCACCAGGGTTAGTTGTGGAGGAAGTCGCCGGTAAGCGTCAAGCTGTTTAGCAGCTTACCCGTGCAACAGGAGCGCAATTATGGATTCAATTTTTGGCGTGCCAATGGATGGCATCATGATCACCTTGCTTACAATCAGCTTGCTTGTGCTAGCGGGGGTAGGATTCTTCGCGTGGCGTCAACCCCTGCTGGCTCGCCTGGCACTGCGTAACGTACCACGTAGGCGCTCACAGACTGTGCTCATCGTGCTCGGCCTTATGCTTGCCACGCTGCTTATAACTGCTGCCTTCGGCACGGGTGACACGATGACCTATTCCATGCGCCAGGCTTTTACG
>JALYYZ010000091.1 GCA_030945985.1 Chloroflexota bacterium | reverse complement strand
CCGCCTGGTACCACTACTTCGCGCTTGTAGCCGTGCCTTTCGCCTCGGTGCTCTTTATGCTGCAAGATACAGAGCACGTATACTGGGGCATGCGCCCACGGCTAAGGTCCCTGGTAACCTTGCTCTTTATAGGGGGCATGCTGCTTCTCACCTTTGGCGGCGAGTCCCTTGTCTGGCCGGGAGAAAACCTCGGAGGCGTCTGGAAGCTGGTTCTCTCGTACAAGTTTTACGGGATGGTTGCGCTCTGGGCATCGTGCCTGCTGGTTTTGGAGAGTGTGGGCACGCATGTTAGCTGGTGTGCGCTGGACCGGCAGTATGGTAGATAATAGGGTATGGAATATATATCGCATCGCGATCTATCTATGGCGCCTAATGGTCGCTATTCTCGACAAACTGTTCTGCCTCAGATAGGCATACAAGGGCAGGAGAATCTCGCCGCCTCGACCGTTGCCATAGTGGGCGTGGGCGCTCTTGGCTCCTCGATTGCAGAGATGCTGGCCCGTGCTGGGGTGGGTGTGCTGCGGCTGATCGACCGCGACTATCTGGAGTTGCACAACCTTCAGCGCCAATCGCTCTACACCGAGGCCGACGTGCGGTCGGGTATACCTAAAGCGGCGGCTGCGGCTCGCCGGCTTGCCGAGATAAACTCTGAGATAGATGTTGAGCCACTTGTGGCGGATATCACCCCTGAAAACGCGCTGGATCTACTTAGAGGGGCAACGATTATTCTCGATGGTACCGACAACCTGCAGACTCGTTATCTGGTGAACGACTGTGCCATAAAGCTTAGCATACCCTGGATCTACTCGGGGGTGATAGGAGTGAGTGGCGTTTGTATGCCTATAGTGTCTGGTGAAACGGCCTGCCTGCGGTGCCTGTTTCCAGAGCCTCTTCCCGCCGGCAGCGCGGAGACTTGCGATGTGGCGGGCGTGCTTGGCTCTGTGGCTCATGCTATCTCTGCTATATCTGCGGCAGAGGCGATCAAGCTCATTGTGAATGGTCACGCAACACCCGGCCTTCTCACAGCTGATCTATGGCAGGGAAGCTGGGACCGCCTTGAGGTGGCTCGCAACCCTGATTGCCCTGCCTGCTCTCTACACCGCTTTGATTATCTCGATAGCCTGGAGTGGGAACAAGACGCCGGTCGCCTCTGCGGACGCGATGCCGTACAGGTGCGGCTACCGGGCCGGTCCAAGCCTGATCTCTCTATGCTTGGTAGCCGCTTGCAAGCATCGCAGATAGGGGAAGTGGTCGTGAACGAATACCTGGTGCGTCTCCGTACAGGCGCTTATGAAATGACCTTGTTTGCCGATGGCCGAGTTATAGTCAAAGGCACAGATGATGCAGGTGTAGCGCGGAGTCTGGTCGCGAGATATATCGGCACCTGAGAGGCTTATGTCACCTACAGTTACACCTATACCATACTTCGGTTTGTTCGGGGGTAGTCCCGATCCTTTAGTTCAGCTATTGCTCAACGTCATCCGTGGGCTGGGCGTGCTGGTTATAGCCCTTATCCTGGCGCGCTATTCCAAACGCTGGACTGTATTACTATTTACACGCAGCCGCGTCAACCTGAACCTTGCGACCCTCCTCGGAAATATAGCTCAGGTAGCGGTGGTAGTGATAGGCGTCGTTCTGATGTTGCCTTTCTTCGGTGTGGAGCCGGGCACTCTTTGGACCCTGCTGGGCGTTGGTGGGTTGGCGCTCTCACTATCGATGCAGGACCTGCTCAAGAACGTAATCGCGGGAATTTACATACTCCTTGAACAGCCTTTCCGCATAGGTGACCGTATATCGGTGAAAGAGGTGACGGGCGTGGTACAAGGCATAGAACTGCGTACCACCATACTTCGCACAGATGAGAACTTGCAGGTCGTGGCGCCGAATAGTATGGTGCTGAATGAAATCGTCACCAACCGTTCGGCCTCGGATCTTCAGCGCCAGATCTTGACGCTGCGCGTTCCTAACGTGGACATTACCGACACGGGGCAGGCGATCACCGAGGTGCTCAAAGGATTCGATCAGGTGGCCGGCTCGCCCACACCTGTAGTGGCCCTCGAATCTGTCCAGTCCGGCGTGGCTCGGCTGCGGGTCGAGTTCTGGGTGCCGTCAGGTATGCGGGTGTCGTTGACTCCGCATATAGTCGAGGCTTTGCAGACGCGCTTCCCCAGTGCCAATGTAGTGGTTGCTTCCTGACATGACCGTCACCTTGTCAGAGGCAGGCAGGCTGCGAATCGGTGTGTGGGGAGGCTCATTTGACCCGACACATGTGGGCCACCTTATTATGGCAGAAAGCGTACGTGAGGCGCTGAGCCTCGACATGGTGCTTTTTGTGCCGGTTGGCGAGCAGCCCTTGAAAGTGGGCCTACCTATCACGCCTGCGGTCCATCGCCTGGCTATGGTAGAGCTTGCTATAGAGGGCAATCCATCTTTCCGGCTCTCCAGGGTAGATGTGGATCGCCCCGGCCCTTCTTATACCTACGATACGCTGGCGGCTCTGCGCAGGGAATGGGGCGGACCCGAGGCTGTATCTATGTGGTTCATTATGGGAGCCGACTCCCTTGCTTCTTTCCCCAGGTGGCATAAACCGCACGAGATAGTCGCTGAAGTGCGCCTTGCGGTTGTGCGGCGGCCAGGTGTAGCGTTGGATCTGCCCTCCCTCTATTCTCAGATTCCCGGCCTGGAACATTCTGTTGACTGGGTTTACGCGCCGCTAGTAGGCATTACCGCCACCGATGTGCGCCGTCGCCTTTCGCAAGAGCAGTCAGTACGGTATAGAGTACCCAGAGAAGTAGAGGAGTACATACAAGCTAATGGTTTGTACACTCAGGACGCCGAAGGTTAGAGAGCTATCTGCTTTCCTACCGACTTGCAACCCTGATAGGGTAAACTGCGTAGATAAAGGTGAAAGCCAAGTAGAAAGGCTAGTCAGGAGCACCTAGAATGAACGCAAATCCATCTAATCCAGAAAGTCCCCCACAGCAGGGT
>JALYYZ010000083.1 GCA_030945985.1 Chloroflexota bacterium | reverse complement strand
ACCTGAACCTATATTCCTGGACGCTGCTGGGCATGGTAGTGCTCCTGGCGATCAGCTTCGACTTCATAAATGGCTTCCACGATACGGCAAATGCCGTCGCGACCGTCATTTCGACCCGAGTACTAAGCGCAGGCGCTGCCCTCCTGATGGCAGCGGTGCTCAACTTTGTCGGCGCGCTTACAGGTCAGGCGGTTGCCAAGACGATCACGTCCGGGCTGGTGGACCCTGGCGCAGTCAAGGCACTGTCGTTCAGCGCGGCCCAGGTGTTGGTGATGTCCGCCCTCGTGGGCGCTATTATCTGGAACCTCCTTACCTGGTACCTCGGTATACCCTCGTCCTCCAGCCACGCCCTCATCGGCGCCGTCGTAGGCTCCGGCGTAGCGGCCCTGAGCAGCGACCATGTCATCTGGTCGGGGCTGTTCCAAAAAGTAGTGCTGCCACTGATATTTTCACCCATCATAGGCTTTGCCATCTCGTGGTTGCTCATGCGTCTACTGCTGTTCCTTTTCGCCAGGGCAACGCCGCACCGTGTGGGGAACCTCTTCAGGCGCTTGCAGCTAGTATCGTCCGCCTTCATGGCATATAGTCACGGCTCCAATGATGCGCAAAAGACGATGGGTGTAATCACTTTGGCCCTGTTCTCGGCAGGGTTCAAACTCCCCGTTGACAGCAAGGGCTCACCGAATATACCGTGGGAGGTAATACTCATAGCAGCTGGAGCTATGGCCCTCGGCACAGCGGTGGGTGGCTACCGCATCATACGCACTATGGGCCAGCGCCTTTCGCACCTCGAGCCTATACATGGTTTTGCCGCAGAGACAACCGCAGCGACCGTTATCGAGGTGGCATCGCGCCTGGGCTTCCCCCTGAGCACAACACATGTAATCTCCTCGTGTATACTGGGCGTAGGGGCAGCCAGGAGACTATCGGCAGTGCGCTGGAGTGTGGCGTTCAACATGATCAGGGCGTGGATCTTCACGATTCCTGCGACGGCTCTACTGGGCTTCGTCGCATTCAAGATTCTCTCTTTTGTACTGGTAAGATAAAAAGGTGAGCCAACGCCACTCACATGAACGCCCTCGACAAAATGATACGCGCCGCCGAGACAGATACGACATTCGCGCTAGAGGGGCATATTTGGGCAGGTAAGTGCCTTATCTGTAATGGCCCTATAGCCTTCGATGCCCGTTCAGGAGAGGGCGCTACGCTGGAGCATATTTGTGCGCGGAGCAGAGGCGGCACCGACAAGCTTGAAAATCTGGCTGTGGTACATGCTGCTTGCAACCATGAGAAGGGCAGGCGCTGGGACCCTAAACGACGCCGCGAACCCGCCGAGTACGCTGCTTATGTAGAGCGCCTGCTGGCCCGCAGGAGAGAGAGATGGAGACCACCAGGAGTCTGAGTTCCTAAAGTTGAGCCGGACGCCGACCACCATGTTCGACATCCAAATAGCGGTCGCTAAGACAAATAAATATGCTACGCGAGAGAGCGGTGATACCGTTGAGGTAGTAGAAAGGCCACATGGAGGCTTTTCGATTGTGCTTGTCGACGGCCAGGGGAGCGGTAAAGCGGCCAAAAATCTCTCACATTGGGTGACGACCAAGGCTGTCAGTATGATCAAAGACGGTGCAAGGGATGGGGTCGTCGCCCGCTCGGCACACGATTACCTTTACACCTACCGAGACGGCAAAGTTTCGGCAACGCTGGTGATTTTGAGCGTGGACCTTGCCTCTCATACGCTTGTAATATCCCGCAACAGCCATTGCTCGGTGCTACTGGCACGGACAGAGGAAAAGAGCATAGCAGAGGTGGAGGGATCAAGCACTCCTATCGGTATATACCCGATGACCAAACCCTCGGTAACAGAGATGCCCTTGGAGAATGGTATGCTTGTCGTCACCTACTCGGACGGCCTGATGGAAGCAGGAGAGCGAACAGGCGATCGCATAAATTTGATTAGTATTATACAGGAGCAGATGGAAGGTGAAAAGTTGACCGCGAGAAGCCTTGCCGACTGCTTGATAGCGGCCGCTTTGCAGCGCGACGCTAACCGTCCGGCTGATGATATGGCAGCAGTGGTTATGTCCATCCGGGTCTCTGAGGAAGTATCCCCTAACACGACAATGCCCCAGGTGAGAAGCATGACCGTCTATATACCCGGAGCATAGGGGCACTCAACAGGCGTTAGATCAGCCTAACATGGAACAGTCATCCCGCCTGGTCGTAGTACCTTGCCAGACCCGACCAGATATGTTTTGGGGCATCTAGTACCTCACCAGCTAAAGATTGACTGTTTTGTTTCACAGGTTCCATCGAAATGCCCCGAGCTAAGACTCCACCTGGGCAATAGCCTCGGTCGGCGACGCACCACCGTAAATCACCGACATTATGCCTGGCAGGTACTTATCCATGATAGCGACGTTGGCGTACACCACGCCCTTGGCGAGTGCATGGCTGAGGCGGTCATTCTCCACATCGATGCTCGTCTTGAAACGGACCTCGCCATCGTTGAAATCAAGCTCAAAGTTTCCTATATACAAGCCATAGTTAGCGCGGGTGAGCATGTCGGAGAGGACAGGGCGCTTCTCTTCCGGCGCCTTGACGGGCAAGTAGGAATGAAACAGAAACATCTGCTTCTCCTCGTCTTCACGCGCAAAGCAGGTCCACCTTCCACTCTTACCGACAAAGTCCATCCAGAGCACAGGCTTACCCTCGATCTGAGAGTAAGACCAATCATCCGACTTAAAGAAATCGACCATCGCATCAAAGATGGCTCCCATACGTGTCTCCTGAGTTCAGAGTAGAGGGCAGCCCCTACGTTAGTAGCCTGGTGTATGCAGGCTAAACAGTGATTGTTTTGTTTCCTAAATACTCACAAGGTGATCATTTATTAAACGGCCTATACTTTCCTGGTAAGATACCAGTATCTACAGTTCTATGCTATGTCCACAGTCTGGGTCGAGCCCCAGATAGGTTGGGCGATCGTTGGACACACCTTGCAGCGCAGCAACACGGTACTTACCGCATTGAACGCAATTTATATAGACCAGTAAAGGGTCAAGTGGAAACAGAGGCAAGCGCTCGACTTGCAGGTTGGGGCGTTTAGTGTAATCAGGCTCTTCGCCGGGCGGATAGAGCAGCAGGGTTGCATCTGCGTCGCCTGGCGACGACATCGGCGGCATGGGCGTTGCCGCTTTGAGACCCATAATCAGTTGCCGCTGCTGGGGCGCGTAGAGGGGGTAGTTCACCAGGAAAGAAGCCGCCTCGATTACCTCGCGTAAACCGGGGAGGAGTACGCCGGAGACGGCGGTATCCAGCTCTGCATCTTCAGAGCCCGGTTCCGACCTGGCTCTTCTGATCCTATACTGATCGATGATCTCTAACAGCAGCCTGGGTGAAACGCTCTGGCGCGGCCCATACTCGCCTGTATAGCTTAAACGCTCGACCATCAGGCGTCTTAACTCTTCGTACGCAGGTGCAGCGCCTGGTATGACCTGCGCGTACCAATCCGCCAACCCAGGAACAGCGCCTGCCGGCGCTGCTTGCAGTCCACGCGCTATCCAACCGAGCCACTGGCCAGGCAAGAGCCGGCGGAGGCTGCGCAGGCTCCTGTTGAGCGTAGGGTCGACCTCGATCTGGCCGGTGTAATAGGCTTGAGAGTAGTGCGCGACAGCCACAGATCCCATGTAATAAGTTAGCGCATCAGCCACACGTAATACCGAGGCATGGCACTGTGAGGAGCCATCATCTACGCATATCTTCTCGGCAGCCTCTAATGCTCGCGATATAGGCAGCGGGTAAGGATAGGCATCTTTTTTGTACATGCGCCCATTGTAGCATCAGGTGAGAGGAGCGTCAAAGCACCGGGTATCGTCGAGAGAGTCCCTATTGCAGCTTCATGAACCTTTTAGCTTTGGAAAGAAGCAATCTTTCCCAGGAGGTCCATGAAGCTGCGCTATGC
>JALYYZ010000079.1 GCA_030945985.1 Chloroflexota bacterium | reverse complement strand
GTGTACGCCTACTCAGAGCCTGACAAGCATCCTCGTTCACCCACCGAGCAGGCCACCATGATGCTCATCTTCCTTGACCTCGTTGACGTGTCGCTGGATGATGAGGCTCGCCGCGATGTGCGGCGCGGGCGTACAAAAGACGAGTTGCTGGCGGGAAGTCCTGAGCGAGCGAGACTGGTCGATGAGCTTTCAGGCGCGCGCCTGCTGAGTGTATCGGTGGACATGGTCAGCCATGCGGGCGTCGAGAAGAGAGTGGAGATGGTGGACATCATCCACGAGACGCTGATACGCAACTGGGACCGCCTGCAAAGTACAGTGGCCGAGAAGAGGCAAGGCTTGCAGCAGCGCGTGCGCTTTGAGCAGGCGGTCGGCGAATGGCTCGGCAATGGCAAGTCGGCTGAATATCTTATGTCGGGCGTGAGGCTTGCCGAAGCGCGTGCCCTGGAGAGGCGACACGATATTGCCCTGCGCGACCCTGACGCCCGCGAGTTACTGGAGGCGAGCAAGGCAAGGCAGGAGGCCGAGCAACAGCGGGCGCTGGAGGAGCAGAAGCGTCGAGCAGACGAGGCAGCAGGGCGAGCACGCATGCTACGCTCACTACTGGTACTCGTCGGCGTGCTGCTGCTCGCGGCCATAGGCACCGCCGCATTCGCTTTTGTACAGCAGGGGCAAGTACAGCAGGAGGCCAACGCCCGCGCCACAGCCGTGGTTGACGCTAACAACCAGCGCAACACCGCCCAGCAAGAAGCGGCGGCCCGCGCGACAGCGCAAGCAAATACAGAGCGCCAACTGACAGTCGCACGAGCCCAGGCGCTGGCGGCAAACGCCCAGGCGCAAACCGCGAGAGACCCGGAGTTGAGCCTGCTGCTCGCCATGCAAGCGATCTCTACGACTTTGCAGTCTGGGGAGGCAGCCGTTCCACAGGCAATAGGTGCGCTGCATACCACCCTCGGACAGCCCTTGCCTCTTGTGATTTTGCAAAGCGCGCTCGAAGGCCATACGGGCGTGATGAACCGTGCGTCGTTCAGCCCCGATGGTCGTTTTGTCCTCACCGCAAGCGAAGATGGCACTGCTAAAATATGGGACATAGCCGGCAGGCATGTCGTGCGCACGTTTGCCGCGAACTCGGGCCGAGTGGCAGCCGCTGTGTGGAGCACGGATGGCAAGTCTGTTGCCACAGGCGGGGCGGGAAGCGCAGTGCGTATATGGGACGCATCGAGCGGGCAGGTTTTGCACACGTTGCAAACCGGCGAGAGCGGCGTCTCCAGCCTGGCCTATAGCCCTGACGGGCGGTCCCTGGCTGCGGGCACTTTCACCGGAGTCGTGCAGATATGGGATACAACGAGCGCCGCGCAACTTCAGGCGTTCAAAGTGGGCACCGGCGTGCTGAGCGGTGTAGCATACAGCCCTGATGGCAAGCTGTTAGCAGTTGCCGACACAAACGGGCGAGCCGGGCTCTGGGACATCGGGAGCGCCCTGCAAACCCGCGCTCTAATAGACGATGCTACGGTGATACTTGACGGCATAGCATACAGCGCTGACGGACGATTCGTCGCTACCGCCGGGCGCGACGGCAAAGCGCGGATCATAAACGCTGCCACCGGCCAGCAGGTATACGCGCTGATTATCTCAAGCAATGGCCCTGTAACCGGCATCGTCTTTAGCCCCGATGGGCAGTTAGTTGCCGCCACCGGGGGCGCGGGCACGGCGATCTGGCGCGCCGAGGATGGGCAGGTCGTGCGGCTGCTCAACCAGGAGTATATACAGAGCAGCGTCGCCTACAGCGCCGACGGTCACTACATCGTCACTGCCGGCAACGACATCGATCCTTTGGGCAAAAGCATTAGCAACACCGCAATGGTGTGGGACGCAACAGGCGACAGAGAACTGCCCACATTGGCCGCGCATACCAACGCTGTAAACGGCGCGAACGCAATGTATGCCGCAGCCTATAGCCCTGACCGGAGATACGTGGCAACGGCCGGCCAGGATGGCACTGCGACCATCTGGGAAGCAAACAGCGGTCAGGTCGTCAACACGCTGAGAGGTCATAGCAGGGACGTCGACAGCGTGGCGTGGAGCCCTGATGGCCTGTCGATAGCGACGGCAAGCCAGGACGGCACGGTGAAGATATGGGAGAGCGCCGGCGGCCATGAGCGGAGCACAATCAGAGGCCACACCGACATTGTGCGCAGCGTAGAATACAGCCCCGATGGGCGCTCGCTCGTAACTGCGAGTGACGATAAGACGACCAGGGTATGGGACGCCGCTACAGGAGTAGAACGCTTCAAGCTCTGCTGTCATACCGCCGCCGTCTACAGCGCAGCATACAACGCAGACGGAAGCTCTATCGCTACGGTTAGCCTCGACGGCTCCGTGCGGATTTGGGACGCAGCCACAGGCAAGGCACTGCACCAGTTTCAGGACACCGCTGACGCAGGCAGCCAGGGTGGCCTCGGCTTCGGCTCGCCCATTCTGGCCTCCGCAACATGGAGCAGCGACAGCAAGTACGTAGCAGTAGCAAGCTCAACAGGCAGAGTGCTGGTGTGGGATGTAAACCAGGGGAAGCAAGTGCTCACCCTTCAGGATACGCTGCCTACCATGAGCGCTGCCTTCAGTCCCGATGGCAACTACATCCTCACCGCGTGCGCGGGCGGCACAGCCAAGGTGTGGGACGTCAAGAGCGGCCAACTCTTCCTCACCCTGTCTACACAGGCCAAGAACCTGAACGACGCCGCGTGGAGTGCCGACGGCCGCTTTATCGTGGCAGCCGGGGAGGGCGGGGTGGCATGGCAGTATGTTTTTAGCGTGCCTGAGCTAATGAAGTTGGCCGAGTCGCGCGCCTTCCGCAGCCTCACCACCGGTGAACGCGCTATATACATGGGCGAGCAAACAGCCGAAGCTACGCCCACTCCAAAGCGCTGAAACGTGGCGCAGGCTGTTTCTGGTCTAACGAATGCTCTGTGACCGCAGTTGGTCTCTTGAAGATCAACACTAGCCAGGAGATTTTATCTATATAAACGCACGGGTAAAACGAGGGGCAAACCCGGGAGCGGGCGTCTTCTCTGCGCGTAGAGGGTATCGGATGTTACCAGAACGATTGGAATGGTCTATAATTCAGCTATACAAAGCACTGATTGAATCTTCTGGTCATGCTTGTACTAAAAATGCTAGGAGTTATGAGATGACACCTTTAAGTCTGCAAGATTTGATGAGGCAAGCAGAGACCTTACCCCCTGACGAGCAATTGTATCTCATCGCGTACCTCGCAGAGCGAGCACGACAGTCTTTTGGGGAAGCACCGAAGAGACGGCACTGGAGTGAGATACGTGGGGCGGCAACCTATCCTCTCGTAGGGGAAGACGCTCAAGACTGGGTGTCGCGCACACGCAGGGAGAGCGACGAGGAGCGCGGCAGCACGGGAGAAGTTGTAACATGAGAATAGATGATGCTTTGCTCGGCGTCAGCAAGATCTTCCTGGATACCGAGCCCGTAATTTACTATGTAGAACAGCACCCAAAATATTTCGCTGTGATCAACGAAATCTTTGACCATATTGATAAAGGTACACTCAGGGCCATACTCTCCCCAGTGACACTCGCCGAGTGCCTGGTCGTACCATTCCGCACTGGTAATACCTCTCTACAGCAAGACTTTGTTGATCTCGCTACGCGAGGAACCAATACCGACATAATTTCGATTGACCACGCCACAGGGAAATATGCCGCAGAGTTGCGAGCGCACTACAATCTAGGTCTCCTTGACGCATTACAGATTGCCATGTCGCTGACCAGTGGGTGCGACGCTCTACTTACCAATGATAGAGCGCTACGGAGCGTTACAGAAGTGCGTATCGTGGTGGTAGAGGACTTCGTTTAAAGAGATCGTTATTAGGCGCTCTAAGGAGCCATCCACCCTCGTCGAATTTTCTACGGCACCAAAAGACGACTTTGACCTCCGATAACAAAGGTCAAAAGTCATCCGCCATGTAGGGTATCGGCTGGCCTGGGGGGCTGAGCACGGCCTGCATACCTGCCAGGTCGGCATCCTTCGAGGTCACGATTACCCCCGCTTCGGCTGCTTTTCTCGCTGTGATGTACCCACCGTACAGTTGCGCCAGTGCCTTCGCATCGAGCTGCACCCCTGCGCCGGCCTTATCGCCTGGTAGCTTCTCCACGTCGGCTTTACCTTCTTTCAC
>JALYYZ010000154.1 GCA_030945985.1 Chloroflexota bacterium | reverse complement strand
GAGAGCAGGACGTGGCGGTGAGCGTGGCCGCGCATACAGGGGAGTTGCAAGCCGACCTTGTGGCCCTATGCACCCACGGACGAGGCGACTTCCGGCGAGCGGTATCTGGTAGCATCGCCCAGCAGGTGCTCAGGAAGGTGGATATACCTGTATTGCTGGTGCGCCCCCAGATGCAGTCGCCGACCAAACTGAATACCGTAATGCTGCCGCTCGACGGCACGCCAGGGGCCGAGGTTGCGCTGGCGTTGGCCTCAGAGATCTCCCGCCATTGCGCGTCAAGGTTGCGCCTGGTGGGTGTTGTACCAACCGTCGGCACTCTCAGGGGAGATAGGTCGGCTTCCGCGCGATTGACGCCGATGTCCTCGGCGGTAGCGCTGGACACCGAAGAAGAGGATACACTGGGTTACCTGCAAAGGGCCGTCGAGGAACTGGGCAGCCGGGGCATAGAGGCCGATATGGTGGTGAGGCGCGGTGATACCGTGCAGATGCTTGCCGACGAGGCCCAAAAGAGCAACGCGGGCCTGACTGTGATAGCCACCCACGGCACAGCAGGCATAGGCGCTATCTGGGCGGGGAGCATAGCGTCAGGCTTAATAAACCGGCTCGACCACCCGCTGCTGCTGGTGAAGAGGGACCCTGCTGACCGGACGGAGTGAAAGCGATCCCCGAACGCAAGGCAAAGTAGATCAAGGAAGGCACTTGAGTGAGAGCTATGAGAAAACCGCATCTAGTGGCACCATCAAGTTCTACTTCCCACCTGAGACAATCTCATCAGGGTGAACGAGGGTGATATGAAGAAGCCATCAGTCGTAAAAACTATCCCTATGAAGCGCTTCAGTTGGTAAGCCGGGACCACCCTTGTGGCTCATAGCCCAATTGCGGAAGGTGCGCGCGTTCTTGACCAGTGGTCCTCATCCAAAAGGGCTGATCGTGTTCCAGGCGAGTAAGAACGAGGTTACCCTCCTGCGCTTCCAACAGATAGCGAGTGTACGGTTGGTTACCCAATTCACCCAGCAAACCGGCAAGCAGTTCTGGTGCAAGGTAAAGTGCGCCCTCCGCGTTCGCCTCCACAATTTGAGCCATTCGCCCTCCTGCACACTGCTACTATCCATGCATCCAAGCTGGTGATAGCACATTTTACTACACTGCGATTACTCGTCTCCGAACTGGGCTCCAGCACGTTTCGCGCGCTGCAACGTCCCACCTGGCAGGCCGACCATATCTGGCACATTTCCGTTGGGATCGCTGTACTCCACCCTCAAAGGCAGCATCCCATCCAGGTCGGCCCCGAAGACCAGCCGGGTGATCGAGCCCTTGCCTGGGTAGATATTCGGCGCGCGCAACGAGCTTACTTCGATAGGCATGCCCATGTAGCCCGCCCGCGCTAAGATAGCAACGTCCCCATGAGTGACGCCCGCGACAACCTCGCCAGGGTGGCGCCGGCGCGTGCGCGATACGAAGCGTTGCACGCGCGCCCAGAGAGCTTGCAGCGTCTCGTCAGAAGGGTGCATCGGGTTGTTGTAGAAGTCGAAGCCGATCTGCTCAAGGTCGCTGTGGGAGCGGCCCTGCCAGGAGGTGAGCACTTCGTTCAGCAGCATAGTAATCTTCACATCGAGGCCGGGATGAGCCGAGGCGATAGCCCGCGCTGTCTGCCTGGCGCGCAACTGGGGGGAACTGTAGAGGATGGCTAGAGGCTCGGCGGCAAGCGCCTGACTGGTATGCTGCGCCTGCTGCCTACCCGATTCGCTGAGGCCAAAGCGCGGCAGCCTACCATAGAGGACATCACCCGGATTATGCACGTCGGTGTGGCGGATTATCAGGATGCTGGTGGTTGCGGCAGGCTGGAGGGCGCCAAGTCGCTCTGGCGTCACAGGGTGCTCTCCTGTTGGCGCTCTGCTGAGGTTGAACCTTCCACCAGCCGTTTGATCGCCTTTCTGAGGTTCCTCGGATCCAGCGGCTTGAGCAGATACTCGGTCGCTCCCAGCTTATGCCCAAATTCGGCCTGGTCCACCACGGAGACGATCAGCACAGGTATATCATGGGTAGATGGGTCTGCCCTCAGATGCTGAAGCACCTCCCAGCCATCGGCCAGCGGCAGGATGACATCGAGCACAATAGCTTTGGGGTGCATCTCGAGGGCGATCCGCACCGCTTCTTCGCCGTCGCCTGCAACCACGACCTGGTATCCCTCCGCTTCCAGCATGTCGCATACGATCTCCCGCTGGTCCTCGTCGTCCTCGGCTACAAGCACCACGCCCGTCCCATGCACATCCTCCTGGGTCGGCTTACCTCCACCTCTTCTGATGCGAGGCCCCTTCTCCTTACCAAAGACATTACCTTCGACCAGGGGCAGACTGAAATAGAAAGTGCTGCCCCTGTCGGGCCCGGCGCTCTCAGCCCAGATCTGGCCGCCGTGCAGGTTCATCAGGCTGCGCGCGATTGCCAGACCGAGGCCGGTGCCCCCGGCGCGGCGCTTGGAAGAGGAATCGGCCTGATAGAACCTGTCCCAGATGCGGCCCAACTGGTCCCTTTCGAGGCCCGTGCCGGTATCGCTGACACTCACTACCATAGAACGAGCCTCTACAGGCACCGGTTCTTGTTTCTTCGCAGCCTCCCTTAATTGTGGATCATCGGCAGACATAGAGGAAACATGCGCGTCGATGGTGATAGTGCCGCCTTCTGGGGTGAATTTGATCGCGTTCGACAGCAGGTTCTCCACAACTTGTTGCAGCTTAGTATCATCGGCCTCGGCAAGCAGCAAAGGCTTACGTGCCAACATGTTTTTTATGGTCACTCCGTTGTTTATTGCCAGGATACGCGTCTGAGCCACCGTGCGCAGCACAATATCGGCTACATTCGTAGGGCGGCGATCGAGGTGTACCACGCCCGACTCCAGCTTCGATACGTCGAGTAGGTCCAGTATCAGTTGCAGCAGCCTGTCGGCATTTGCCCGCACGGAATTCAGTACCTTAACTTGCTTATCGCTCAGCGGACCATGAATGCCGCGCAGCATCAAGTCGCTATAACCGATGATCGCCGTAAGAGGCGTCTTTAACTCATGGCTCACCACCGAGAGGAATTCGTCCTTCAGCCTGTCGAGCAGCTTCTCCTGGGTCACATCGTGGAAGACCGACACCGCACCCTCTATTTTGCCCTTCTTATCCTTCAACGGCGCGGCGCTTATGCTGATAATGATATCTGTGCCGTCAGTCCTGCGGATCGTAAGATGCTCCCCTGACACAAGCTCGCCCCTGAGCGCCCGCGCCAACGGCAACTGCTCACTGCTGACAGGGTTCCCTAGAAGGTCGAGCACTAGGTGAACCTGCGTGTACTCTTCAGGAGAAGTACCGGGCACCGTGCCAACGCCAAGCATCCGCTGCGCGGCGGGATTCATCTTCTTCAGAACGCCCTCAGCACTGAATATAGTAACGCCGTCGGCCATCTGATTGACCACAGACTCTAGTTCGTCGGCGCGGGAGCGAGCGGCATCGGCTGCATGCTCCACCTCCTGGCGCGCAAGCACAGTCTCGGTGATGTCGTGCGAGATAAACATGAGCACCCGCTCGTTGTTGTCGCCTACATCGTCCACAGGCACGGCAGTCCAGTTCCAATAACCGGTGCCCATGCTCAGGCTCTCAGATTTGAACTCGTTGAAGGTTAGCGACTCGCCGGTGCTGTAGACATGCCCCAGGGCGTCTGTAAGCTCAATGCTTCGCTCGTTAGCATCACCCGAGGAGAACTCTCTGGCAGTCAGGCCAACAATAGGTGTGCCGCTGCGATAAGGTTCGGGCAGGAAGCGGTTGAGGCTCCTGTTAGCCATGATTACTCGCCAATCGGGGGGCGGACCTACTACGAGCAGCACGCCAGGATAGTTTTCTACGAGCTTCTCCAGGAAGGCGCTCTGAGACCTTTCCGAGGTGGCAGCGCGCGACTGCTCGATAGCCATAGCGGCGTGGTTTGCCACGGCTGAGGCGATTTGTATCTCATCACTTTTCCACTGCCGGGCTCTGCGGTTGCCTAATATCAGGGCTCCAAGCACCTTACCCCCGCGGATCATCGGCACGGCGACCGCAGAGACGCCACCTTCAGCCTTATGTATAGGAAAGTCGCCCGGGAAGTTGGGATCGCTAGCGATGTTGTTCAGCACAACGGGCCCATTCGCAGCTACAGCCCGCGCCACATGGCTATTGCCCCGATTCAGCGATGCGTCTTTGTAACTATCGGTGCGATAACCCTCGGTGGCGGGCCACTGTGTGACACCCTGCGCATCCAACGTGGCGATAGCTGCGTAGTCAGCGCCTGTGAGCCGGCGAATACCGCTTACGGTCGACTGTAAGAGCTGTTGGAGTTTTGCTGGTCTGCTGAGTTGCAGACCCATCTCGCGCAGGAGCCGGCCCTCCTCGGAGAACATAGCGG